>JACQED010000307.1 GCA_016200785.1 Chloroflexota bacterium | reverse complement strand
TGTAGATGTGTACACCCGTGTCCTAAAGCGAATGCGCGACAAAATCCGTCGCCGTCAGTATGTGGTGACTCTCCATGCGGACGAAGAAATGGATGATGACGAGTTGACCATCTTCGATGTCGAAAGCGCCATCCTCGCGGGCGCCATCCGGGAACGACAGCGCGACCGCAAAACGAAAGAGTCGAAATACTTGGTTCGGGGCAAAACGGTAGACGGCGCACAAGTCGTCGTCGTGGTGGCGAAGTTCGGGCGAACTGGCCAATTGGTTATTCTCACAGTCTATGTTGAATAATATGAAACCCACAATCCTTCTCTGCGACATGTGCGGCGAGAGCGGCGCACAAATCCGATATGTCACCCGCAGTTACGGCAAGGGTGCGAATCTGCTGGTCATCGAAAACGTACCGGTCATCACGTGCCCGAATTGCGGCGAAAGTTATCTGACGGCGGAGACGATGCACGAGATCGCGCGCATCAAACTCCATCGCCGCAGTTTTGCCAAACCGCGCCCGGTGGCGGTCGCCAGTTTCGCCTGAGCCAATCTGTCCATCGGTCACGTCACAGGTTGGGTTGTTCAGCCATCGGTGCGGCCCAACACGGGTTGCAGGCGACGGGGCTGGGTGCGCCTGGTTTGAGTGCGCCTTTACTTTACCGCCCCGCGCCTGAACCCCATCGTTGGGCAGGCACATTGAGACAAACACAGGCTTGAACGCCAGCCAACACGATTTCCTGAGAGTTGCTTTCTACTCCGTTTCACTTTACAATCCCCCCATATGGAGTTCGAGATTGTCGGTGACATTACCGACATCGAGACCATCGCCATCGGCAGTTCAATTCGGGAGATTGCCCGCCTGCGAAAGTTCTATGACAAAGGCCGTTGGCGAAAACTCAAAGGCGTGGCGACCGTGCGCCTGCCTGATGACACACTCCGCAAGGCAGAGATACATTGGTACGAAGCACACGGCATCGGCAAGAAGGACGTCAAAGTCAAGCGCCTTCTGCCTGAATAACCCATGACCATGAACCGACAGAAAACACCCCTTCCCTCGCGCAAAGCCAAGTCAGTTCGACCGCGCTTTGTCCTCTGCATCAGGAATGAAGGCTACAGTGCCTCATTGGAGAAGCGCAAAATCTACCGGGTGCTTCCTGACCGGGACGCCAATGCCCATGACATGATTCGGATTGTGGATGAGTCGGGGGAGGACTATCTGTACCCGATGGGCTGGTTTGTTCCGATCATTGTTCCGCAAACAGCCGTCAGGGAATTGGCATTGGCAATTTGAGAATCAGCAGCGAGGCATAGGGTTGTAGCCGGAGTCCTGCAACCGGCTGGCCCGCCCAGCCCGGCGCTGCACCCGACGCGGCTGAGCTGCGCGATTTGAGCACTACTCGCTCATGCATGTTGCGGTCAGCGGTCGCGCTTTTTCTCAGCCGCCGCGCGGGTGATGCTCGCCGTTAGCCCGCCCGTTACATCGGCAGGTCGTCGAGTGGTCTTGTGAAAAGGCAGTCCTTGAGTTCATTGCCCAACCCCAGTCTATGTTGAACTGACATAGACCTCAAGAAACCTCTCGACGCGCCCCTCCAGACTGAACTCGCTCTCCATCCGGCCCCGCAGCGTCTTCCCGATTTCCTGGAGCGTCATCGGCTGACTCAGGCCTCGGCGTATCAGGCCGGCGAGGGCCGGTATATCCCCCGGCGGCGCAAGCCACTCGTCCGGCATCAACTCGGGCAGAATGCCGACCGCCGTGCCGACGGTCGGCACGCCGCACGCCGCCGCCTCCAGCACTGCCATCCCTTGCGCCTCGTGCCGTGATGATTGCACGCAGAACGCCGCCGAGCGATAGATTTCGGGAAGCGCCTCGTGCGGGACATCGCCGAAAAAGTTCACCCGATCTCCGATCTCCAATTCTTCAGCCAGCGTTTGCAAAGCCGAATGCGACTCACCCTCCCCGGCAATCGCCAACCGCGCGCCAGCAAAATCCGGTCTGACCTGCGCGAAGGCGCGAAGGAGCGCGGCTTGGTCTTTGACAGGAATGAGCGAAGCGACGTTCAAAAGTATGACGGACGAAGGCGGAAGGCGGAATACTTCATCCGTTATCCTTCCGCCTTCATCCTTGAACATCCCCGTATCCACTCCCAACGGCGCGAGCGTCAAACGCGAAGTCAGTCTCTCAGCCCGACTCATCAAATACCTCGACCCCGCCGTCACTGCCACCGCGCGCTGGAGCGCCCACCGCACAAGCGCGCGGCGGTGCGGCCACAACTGCAAGCCATAGCCGATGTCAGGTAAGCCCGCGAGTTCTCCGCCAGCCAGACTGATCACGACCGGAACCCTCAAACTCCTCCCCGCCCATACTGCGATCGGTCCCGGCTCGTAAGCCCAGAACGCGTGCAGAACGTCGAACGCGCCGCGCTGATGCTCCGTGGCGATCTCGCGCGCCGCTCTCGACCACAGCAGTGGACTCCTCGCCCCGCCAGCCCCGACACCATTGAGGCTGTGAACAGTCGCGCCGTAAACTTGATAGCGGTCAACCCGATGGGGATAACGCAGGGCGAAAATGTGAATTTCAGCGTGAGCCGCGAGACACTGCACGAAGTCGAGCAGCGCAGGGATACACCAATCGCGTTCGTCCGAGGAGAAGCCGGGGGTGACGAGGGCGAGCTTCATCTGTGACCGAGCATACAGCCTCGCGGGACGGCAGTCAAGGAATGCGACGCCATTTCAACTCTTAACCTCGTCTAATCGAAAGACAGGCGAGGCCGGAGTACAATTTGCGCCGAGGTGATCATGACCGATTCTATTCTCCTCGTGGATGACGATCCGCTCCTGCTCGACTCTGTGCGCTTCAGTCTGGAGCGCGCCGGGTACAAGGTCGCGACCGCCGCCGACGGCGCGGAGGCAATCGCCGCCGCGCGCAAACATTCGCCCGATCTGGCGATTCTCGACATCGGCCTGCCCGACGCCGACGGCTTGCAGTTGTGCCGCAGGCTCCAGGCCAGCCGCCCCGTGCCGGTGATATTTCTGACGGCGCACGACCGCGAGATGGATGTCATTCTGGGCCTGGAACGCGGCGCGGACGATTACATCACGAAGCCGTTCAGCATGGGCGAGTTGGTGGCGCGGGTGGGCGCGGTTTTGCGCCGGGCGCGGGTGGGCGCGGCGCGGCCGCCCGAGCGTTACGAGGTCGGCGACGTCGTGATGGATCTCGTCCGGCACGAGGTTCGTGTTGCCGGGAGACTCGTGGAACCGCCGCCCAAGCAATTCGAATTGCTCAAACTACTCATGAGCCGCCCCGGCGAAGCGATCGGCCGCCAACAAATCGTGGACGCGATCTGGGGCGAGGATTATTTTGGCGATACGCGCGTGCTCGACGTTCACATCCGCTGGCTTCGCGAATTGATCGAGCCAGACCCGGCCAACCCGCGCCACCTCCTGACCGTGCGCGGCGTCGGCTACAAGTTCAGCGATGAATAAGATTCTTCGCGGCGGCCTCGCCCCGCGTTCGATCCGCGCCCGGCTGATCGTCACGTATTTGGTCTTGATCGTCGTGCCGCTCGGCCTGCTCGGCTGGTTCATGCTTCAGACGCTCGACCACATTTATCTAGCCCGGCTGTTGGACGACATGAACGTAGAGGCGAGCCTGATGGCCGAGTCGGTGGCCGACGACATCGCGGCGGGTCGCACCATCGCCGCCGAGGACTTGCTCAGCCACCCGCCGCCGCCCCTGAGGGCACAGGCGCGCGTTTTTCTCTTCGACAAAGACGGCCAGTTGATCGCGACTTCGGACACGGCCTCGCGCAGTCTGCTGGGGCAACGCATCATCGAATACGGCGTGAGCGCGGCGCTTGCGGGGCGCTCGACGCGCGGCATTGAGGAGAACTCCACGGCCGGCGTTCCGATTGCCTATGCCGCACAACCGGTCTTGAACGGCGATCAAATCATCGGCGCGATTCACATGGATTACTCGTTGACCGACATCCAAACGGCTCAACGCGAGCTGCGTTATGAGATCATCATCGTCGTCATCGCCGCCTGGCTGATCGCCAGCCTGATCGGCCTGCGATTGACGCGCGGCATCACCGCCCCGCTCGCGCGCTTGAGCACGGCGGCGGCGGACATCGCGAGCGGGGACTTCGCCCATCGCGTTCCCGAGGATGCGCCGACCGAACTGGCCGCGCTGGCGCGGAGTTTCAACCAGATGGCCGAGGCGCTGCAAAAGGCAGAGCAAGCACGCCAGGCGACGTTCGCCAATATCGCGCACGATGTGCGCACGCCGCTTGGCTCCATCAGGGCCGCGGCCGAGGCGCTGGCTGCCGGGGCAGTCGATCAGCCCGACCTGCGCCCTCGCCTCCTCAACGGCCTGATCGAGCACGCGCAGTATCTCGGCCGGCTCACCGACGACCTTCTGCGCCTCGCGGCCTACGAGGGCGGCGGGCTCGTCCTGCGGAGAATTGCAGTGGACGCGGCGAGGCTGATCGAGCAGGCCTGTCAAGGCGTCGAGGCGAAGGCCAGCGCGAACTCGGTGATGCTCGCGCGCAACGTTTCCGCTTCGCTGCCGCGTGTTTGGGCCGATCCCGATCGCGTGCTGGAGATTCTGTTCAACCTGCTCGACAATGCTCTCAGGCACACGCCGACCGGCGGGCAGATCCGCGTCAGCGTCGAAGCCGACGCGCCGAGACGCCTTTTGTGGATTCACATTTGCGACTCCGGCCCCGGCATCGCGACGGAGGCAGCACCACACCTCTTCGAGCGGTACTGGCGCGGCGACTATCGGCGCAGCGGCGCTGGCGTCAACATGGGGCTGGGTCTCAGCATCGTGCGCGAAATCGTCAAAGCCCACGGCGGCGCGATCGCCGTCGTCAACCTGCCCGGCGCCGGCGCGGATTTCCATTTCTCGTTGCCTTTCGCGCCTGGCTAGATTCTCAGCCGACACTTAGATGTTTTACAATCCTTTTACACGAGCATGTCTGCCCGCGCCACACGGCGGCGCGACACTCAGGCCAAGTCAAGAAAAGGAGACAGAGACATGTTCAAGAAAATCGTAAGCCTAACGATCGGAATTGTAATTGCTTCGCTGCTGTTGAGCGGGATCGCCTTCGCGCAGGATGGCACGCCGCCGACGGCCGCCGGCACGCGTTGGGGCATGGGCCAGGTGACGGCAATCGGCGCGGACAATTTTACTTTGAAAGGCCCGCTCGGCAAGGAACACGTCATCTACGTAGACGGCAACACAAAGTTCACCGACAAAGATCTCAAGCCGCTGTCCTTCAGTGACCTGAAGGTGGACGACCGGATCATCGGGGCGGCCTCGGTTCACGACGATGGCAAATGGGTTGCGCTGTTGGTGCACGTCTTCCCGCCCCGGACGGACTACAAAGGCGTCGGGGTCGTGAACACGGTGGAGGCCGACTCATTCACCTTCACCAACCGCCGCGGCAAGACCTGGGAGTTCTACGTGGACGGCAACACCAAGTTCACCGATCGCGCAGGCACGGCCCTCTCGTACAGCGACGTGAAGTCCGGCTCGCATCTCTTCGTGAACGCCGAGAAACGCTCGGACGACAAGTGGTGGGCCACCGAAGTGAAGGTCCTGCCCGCAAAGCCGGCCGGCGCGAGAGACAACGGCGCGAATGGCACAGGCGTGACTACGCCGTAGATCGAACTCGAAGCAGACCGAGAAAGCAACAGCGCAGACCCTTTGGCCTGCGCTTTTTTATTTCATCGCCTCGGCCCGCGCCGGGATACTTCGCGAATTCTTATATAATGTCGTACTCCGTGCCCTGAGCGTTGCGCGCGTGCAGTTTCATCTGACCGCGCGCGCCGCTGTACGCCCCCGTGCCGCCTGTTATCGCCAGCACCGAGTCCTTCGTGTCGTAGAAGGGGCCTTCGACGGTGAGTTGCCCGTCGGCCAGGGTGATCGTCCAGAAACACTCCCACGCTCCCGGCACCGCCGTACGGATGCATTGACCATTGTCACTGCCGACTTCCTTCTGATTGTTCTCGTCAAACACGGGGTTGGCAAAGGCCAGGACGTCACCGAGCGAGTCGCCTTGAGGGCCGATGTCTACGACCGTATCTGTGTTGGCGTGTTCGACGACGTGAAGCGTCGTCGTGCCGCCGCTGGAACAGGCAAACAAGAGCGCAGTCAATGCGATGAGCGAGGCGAAGCGGAAGGGTTTCACGTGTGGTCTCCTCATTTGGCGAATATTGGACGTGCCCGCGAGAGCCGGGAGTGTAGGCCGCACGCGGGGAAAAGTCAAGCGCCGGTCGGCGCCTTAAGGCAATTTTCAGACGGCGATAAGGCGGGCTTCACCTATCGCAGACTGACATGGCCTAAACTCAATAGTGTTGCATTTCGACGAAGCGGCGACTCATGTCCACCACCATCCTATTGATCGACGACGATGCCGTAGTGCGGGAAAGCGAGGCCTTCGGCCTGAGGCGCGCCGGCTACGATGTCGTAACCGCAGGCTCAATCCTCGAAGCCATGAGGCGGCTGAACGGCGGCCACTTTGATCTGGTTCTGGTGGACCTCACTCTGCCTGATGGGGACGGCATAACGCTGAGTCGGTCACTGCGCACGGCGGGCATCACTTTCGTTTTCGTCACCGGACACTCGGCCGAGGAGACGATCGCGCGCGGGCTGGAAGCCGGCGCGGCGGATTACCTCATCAAACCGGTCGGCCTTGACGAATTGATCGGGCGCGTGGGCGCCGTGCTGCGCCGGGCGAATGAATCGGAGAACGACTATGATCACACGACTTAGAAAGACGCATCTGCTGGGCTGGAGCCTCATCGCTCTCGGCTTGACTCTCGTCGTCGCTCTGACGGCGATGGGGGGCGCCTTCGCCGCCATTTCGGTTTGGCCGGCGATCGGCGCCGAGTCATCGGACGCACTACGCGAGTTCATCGGCGATCGAGCCGTGGCCCAGCTGGAGGCGTTTGCCTTTCAGGTCGAGGACAGGGTTCATCAATGGGAGTATCAAGTGAGCGGCGCGCCGGTGGCCGCCCCCTGGACGACGACCTCGTCGGGAGACACGCTCCCGGCTCAAGACCATTATTCCGCGCCGGGAATTTCGGCCCACGGGGGCGGCGCTCCTGCCGCGTCCCCAGGCGTAGCCAAGCCCCACGGGCCTCAGGCCGGGCTGGCGGATCCAGTGGCGTCCACTGATTCAAGTTGGCCGCTCGCGTCCATCCCGGCGTTGGGTTCGATGACGGGCGAGGGGCGCTGGATGCCGTACATTCAAGACCAGTCCGGCCGGCCTGTGGCCGCTCGAACGTTCCTTCAGCCCGACCCGCAACGCCCATACGTTGTGGCCGCAGTGGTGGCCTTTGACCTGACGCACACGCGCTTGCATTTCGTGCTCGGCTCCGATGAGCCTCAGTCGCCAGTGCAAATCGATCGCACGGGCCAGATCGGGGCAGGCGATATGCGTCCCGGCTTCCTGCTGGCCGACTTCAACGGCGGTTTCAAAGCGCGCCACGGGCACTTCGGCGCAATGGTCAACGGTGTCATGGTGTTGCCGCCGCGCGACGGACTGGGCACGGTGGCGATGTACGACGACGGCCAGGTAGCCATTGGGGAATGGGGAACGGACATCGTGCCATCACCGCGCCTTTCGACCTGGAGGCAGAATGGGCCATTGCTCATAGACACGGGCCAGATCAACCCACACACCGCCGACGGCGATCCGTCCGATTGGGGCTACACTGTCAACCACGCTACCGCCACATGGCGATCGGGGATTGGCATCAGCGCCGATGGACACGCCCTTTTCTATGTCGCCGGGCCGGGCCTCACTCTGCCGACGCTGGCGAAGGCGCTGGCAGATGCCGGAGCCGCCGAGGCGATCCAACTCGACATCAACAACTATTGGGTGCACTTCGACGCGATTCAATCCGGCGCAGGTGGCTTGCAGGCTGTGCCTCTGCTCGACGGCATGAAGTTCGACAATAACCGCTACCTGAAAGGCTTCTCGCGCGACTTCTTCTACGTCACTTCCGATGCTGGCTAGGTGGCTCGCGCCTGGCCGGCAAGAGGCCTGGCGTCTTTTGGCCGGGTTGAATCTGGTGCTGGTCATCGCCATAAGCGGCCTGCCGTTTCCTCTTGCGGCTCGCATCACACCCGCCCTCGCCAGCGCCGCCGCTCGGCTTGCCTGTGTCCAGAGGCAGGGGCGGATCGTTCGGGCCGCAGTGACGAGCGAAGTCTATGACGCACCAGTGCCGTTCATGATCTACTTGCCGCCGTGCTATGATCGGATGGACGATGCTCTGCCCGTAATCTATCTCCTGCACGGCGGCGCATCCGATGAAACGCAGTGGCCTGACCTCCGGGTGCAGGCCGCGGCTGATGAGTTGATAACGCAGGGCACGCCGCCGTTCGTCGTCGTGATGCCCGGAGGCCTGTATTATCCCAATGTGAATTACGAGGCCTTCATGCTTGGCGAAGTGCTGCCGCAAGTCGAACACCGCTTCCGCGTCGCCGCCGACGGATCGGGGCGGGCCATCGGCGGCATTTCGCTCGGCGGGTACTGGGCGTTGAGAATCGCTTTCCACCACCCTCGCGACTTTG
>JACQED010000306.1 GCA_016200785.1 Chloroflexota bacterium | reverse complement strand
GTTCTTCCCAAAGTAGCATCACTTCAGATCAGATAAGTTCCCTTCAAATACCTCGTCCCGAAAATCCTGAAGAACGCGATTACGGCGATAAACGAGATAATCTGCATCGTCACCGCCAGCGCGGCGGTCGTCGGCAGGAGGCCGGCGGTGCGGACGAGGTTGAAGACGCGCAGAGGGGCTGTGGTGAGGCCGGTCGGGTGGACGAAGAGGGTGACGAGATATTCGTTGAAGACGATGATGAACGACAATAGCAATCCGGCGCTGATGCCGGGGCCGATGAGAGGGAACACGATACGCCAGTAAGTCTGCCACTTCGTCGCGCCGAGGCATTGCGCGGCTTCCTCGAACAAGATGGGCAAATCCTTGAGCGCGACGACGAGCGGTGTGAGCATCAGCGGAAATGTGCCGACGGTCATCGCCAGCACCAGGCCCCACATCGAAGTCGTGAGCCGATAGGTGAAGTTGTAGGTGAGCACTAGCGCAATGCCGATCACTGCACCGGGAACGTACAGCGGGAGCGTGAGGCCAGAGAACAAAATCCGTTTGCCGGGGAACGGGTAACGCACCATCGCGTAGGCCGCCGGCAGGCTGACGATCAGGTTGAGCACCAGCGTCAGCGCGGAGATTCTGAAACTCCACACCAGATTACTGCCGAAACTCCCGAACACGTACTTGAAATTCTCGACGGCGTAATTCCCCTGCGGCCCACTGAACGAATAGTTAAACAGCGCCAGGAAGGGCGTGACGAACAACAAGAGGCAGAACCAGATGTAGCCGTGGCTCAGGATGTCGCCAAGGTGGCGGGAGTTGAAATAGCGAATCATTCGACCAATGCTCCCCGCGAATAGCGCAGTGAGAAATACGTGACGGTGAAGGCGAGGATCAGCAGAACGACGCCCATCGTCGTCGAGAGGCCGTAATCGGTCTGGACGACGCCCCGCTGATAGAGTGTCCAGGCCAGCGACTTCTGTTCGTTGATCGAGCCGAGCAACAGCGGCTCGGCGAACGCGCCGACGTTCCAGCCGAAGACCATGAGCGACCCGGCGACGATCCCGGCGCGGGTCAGAGGCAACAGGACCCGCCCGAAGGTCTGCCACGGGCGCGCGCCGAGGCACGTCGCGGCCTCCTCCAACGTCGGGTCAACGTTGCTCAACGCCGTGCCGATGTTCATCACCATGAACGGGAAGGTGAAGATGGACATGGCAAAGACGACGGAGGGCAGGCTGTAAAGCACGGCCGTGTTTTGCACGCCCAGGAGCTTGAACAACGGAGTCGCCATGCCGCCCGGCAAAAGAATGAAGCGCATGCCAAAGGCGATGTACAGCGCGCCGAACATCGGGAAAACCATGAAGCCGCGCACGAGGTCACGGTACTGAACCTTGCGCACCAGAATGTAGGCGAAGGGAAAGCCGAAGACGAGATTGACGATCATCGAAAGCGCGGCGAGTTTGATCGTCACCAGCACGTTGGGCAAGTAGCGGCCCGTCATGGCAATGTAGTTCTGGATGGTGAAGATCGAGCCATCGGGCGAGAGGAACGAGTCGGCCAGCGTGAAACTCATCTGAAAGATGAAGACCAGCGGATAATAGAGAAATAGCAGAGTGAGCAGAATCGCCGGCACGACGAGCGCGAGCGTCGTCAACCGCGTGTTGCGTTCGCGCCGCCGAAGTTCCGGCGCGGCGAGGGTCATCGGTTGGATGAGAGTGAGTTGGTCGGCCATGTTTGATCAGCCCTCCCCCTGCCCCTCCCCGAAACGGGGAGGGGAGAGGCGTCCCCTTCCCTTTGTCAAGCGTAATAATCCTGCCAATCTTTCGAACTCGCGTTGTAGGCGTCCCAATCCACTTGCTTGAACTTGGTCTTGATCTGATCCAGCGTGGGGAAGTAGGTGTAGTAGTCGGCCTTGAACCAGTCGGGGATCTGGCCTTCGAACGACGGGCCGAGGAAGCCTTCGCTCAACTCGCTCCACGGGCCGTGGTCAATCGGCCATTTGTTGGGGAACTGCACTTCGGGGCTGAGCCGCCAATTGATGAAGATTTGCGCCAGCACCGGATGCGCCGCGCCCTTCGGAATCCACAGGTAGCCGTTGGCCGGGTAGATCGCCGACGGAATTAGAAGCGCAGTGTCCTTGTAGCCGTTGAAGTATTCCAACCGAGCGAGGCTGTTCCAGAACGAAACGGCGTCTACCGCGCCCGAGCGCAGGAGTTGCTGCATCTCGGACGAGTCGGTCGTGTACTTGAGTACGTTCGGGCTGATGTTGGTCACCACCCAGTCCACGACTTCCTTCATCTGCGCCGGGTCCTTGTAATCCTTGCCGAGTTCGGCGGCCACGCCGAGGAAAAAGCCGCCGGCGGTGATGTCACCCGGAAGCGGCAGAGTGAGCTTGCCCTTGAGGCGCGGGTCGGCCAGGTCTTTCAGGGACTTGAGGTACGGCGCGTTCTTCTTGTTATACACGATGCCGGGGAAGGCCGTAGACTGGAACGCGATGGTGGTCGGCACGTGCTGGAACTGATCCAGAATGAGTTTCTGGTTCGGGATCAAATCCGAGGGCAGGTAATTGTCCGGGGCTTTATTCGCCATCGCCTCGGCCCAGTAGTTCTCCTCAATCGCCATCACGTCGTAGGGCGACGGGTTGCCGGCTTTCTGCGCGGCGTACAGGTTCGTCAGGTACGTGCTGGGCGCCTGCGAGCCTTCGTAAGTGAACTCGACGTCCACGCCGTACGTGTCTTTGACGTACTGCTTGAACTGCTTGACGAGCTCGTCGTTGGCGGTGTAGGTCCAGTTGGCGACGACGAGGCTGCCTTCTTTCTTGATCTCGGCCTTGATCTCGTCGTCGGTCATATCTTTGTTCAGAATGGAGACGTGTTTGGTGGCCCCGCCTCCGCCCCCGCCACTCGGCGCGGATGTCGCCGCGCCGCCGCAGGCGGCGAGAATCAGCGCGGCGACGACGATGGCCGAGAGCATCGGCCAGGCAAATCGGGTGTTGATTCGTGTGTTCATGTCGGCAATTCTCCTCTTAGTTGCAGTGCGGTGGATAGCGGCGTTCGAGTTGGTGGAAGGGCGACGTGACTCTTGGCATTCACCTCCTTGTGAAAGCGGCGCTGGGGATTGGAGATTAGAGAGTTGAGATTGTAGTGTAACTCCGGCCTGACTGCAAATGCCAATCTTCAGTTAGCGGCCAAGAATTCTTCGACCTGAACGGCGGTGGGGAGCGCGGGGATCACGCCGAGGCTCGTCGCCGTCAGCGCGCCGACGGCGTTGGCGTAAAACGGATGTGCTGAAGATGGAGTTTCCCATAGATACACGCCGCGAGTCGGACGAGTCCGTTTGGATGTCAGCTTGCAAGGAATTGAGCGAGGCCTCGCCGGCGCCGTGGACGGATTTCTACCCCGCCCTCACTGCGCCTATCCCAGAGGATTGGCGGGCGCATATTATCGTGGCGTGTGACGGATGACGTGTGTCGGCCATCGCGCCACTCGTCACACGTCACCCCTCACACCTCCGGTATCTTCGCGATCAAATCCACTTCGAGGAGCAGTCCGGGGTTGACGAGGGCGCAGACGACGGTAGAACGCGCCGGGTACGGCTCGACGAAGTACTCGCGGTAGACGGAGTTGAACTCCTGAAAGAACTCGGCGTTCGTGATGTAGGCGTTCACCTTCACCACGTCTTTGAAATCGCAGCCGGCCGCTTTCAAAAGCGTGCCGAGGTTCTTCATCGTCTGCCGCGCCTGAGCCTCGATGGTGTCGCCGGCCAGTTTGCCCGTCGCCGGATCGTTGCCGACCTGCCCCGCAAGGAACACAAAGCCGCCGCTGACAATCGCCGGCGAATAGGGACCGCCCGGCTTCGGGCCGCCTTCGGGATAAATCGCGCGTCGTTCGTCAATCACTTTATCCTCCAATTTGCTCGCGCAAAGACGCAAAGCCGCCAGGTTTTTCTTTGCGCTTTCGCCTGCCCGCTGCGGGCGTGGCGTGAGATGCTCGAGGGACTTACTTGTCCATCTGTCTCTCGTCCTGCAACCCCGGCTCGGTCAGCGCGGCCATCTGCCCGCCGTCAATGACGAGACACTCGCCCGTGACGTATTCGGCGTCGTCCGAGGCCAGATATGCAAAAGCCGCCGCCACTTCGTCGGGCCGCCCCGCCCGGCCCCACGCGATGCTCCGTGCGTACTTCGGCCACTGGCGCGAGTTCTCGATGAAGTCGTGCGTGATCGGTGTGTCAATGAAGCCGGGGCAGACGGCGTTCACGCGGATATGATGAGGCGCGAGTTCGAGCGCCATCGTTTTCATCAGAAGAATGATGCCGGCTTTCGAGGCATTGTACGAAGCCAGCCCGGTTTCGGCGGCGAGGCCGTTGACCGA
>JACQED010000356.1 GCA_016200785.1 Chloroflexota bacterium | reverse complement strand
TTCCTCGCCGCGGATGTGCGAGATGTAGGTGCCATGGAACGGTGCCATCGCCTTGGCGAGCTCGGTGAGTTCGCGCGTGAGCGCGTAGCTCCCCGGCGGATAGATGAGGGCGGTGGAGATGCCGAAGGCGCCGTCGGTCATCGCGCGCCGCACCACGCCGCGCATCGTGTCGAGTGCCGCCGCCGGCGCGTCGCCCTGGGCCTGCCCCATCGCGTAAGCGCGCACCGTGCTGGCGCCGAGGTAGCTGCCGACGTTGACGGAGTTGCCGTGCTGCTCCATGGCCGCGAGCCAAGTCCCAAAGCCATGGTCGCCGCGGAAGGTCTTCACCTGAGCGCGCATGAGCGCATCGTCCGGATCGCCGCCGTTGTAGAGCGAGTCGATCCGTTCGTTGGACGGCCCCGGCGTGGTGGACTCGCCGAGGATTTCGGTGGTGACGCCTTGGGAGACCTTGCCGATCACGCGCCCGTCGGCGAAGAGGAGCGCGTTCCACGAGTGCGCCTGGATGTCGATGAAGCCCGGAGCGACGACGAGGCCCCTGGCGTCGACCTTCACCTTGGTGGTGGCTTCGGCGAGCGCGCCGAGTGGGGCGATGGTGCCTATCCGCGTGCCTCGGATGCCGAGGTCACCGTAGTAATAGGGATTGCCGGTGCCGTCCACGATCCTGGCGTTGGTGATGACCAGGTCGTAGGGGGCGGTCATGGGGTCGCGGGGGCCGCAGGCGGCGATCAGCGCGAGTGCGCCGAGGCGCACGCAGCGCGCGGGGGTGAAACGCGACCGGTTCCGCAGGGGCATCGGCTGGGCTCGGCTGGGGGAAACGCGCGCAGGCGGAGCGTCGAGTGGACGCGCCCGCCTGGGCGTGCTGGCGATGATGACAAGCTACATGCGCCGAAGCTGGACGCGAGAGCGTGGATGCGGCCGCGAGGCGCGGCGCCATCGCCATCACAAGCCGATGGCGAATCGCAGCCCGACGAAGCTCGAGCCGAAGGCCGACATCCCGCCCCGCTCGGTCTCCCCGAACGTGTTGACCTTCTTGATGAACATGCCGACTTCGGCGCGACGGAAGCGGTAGCCGACGTCCACGTAGGGCGAGAGGAAGTAGCCGTCCCCCTTGAAGTACGACCCCGTGGTGGCGCCCTTCAGCGGCGCCGGCCCCGGACGCGACATCGCATTGACGATCAGGCCACCGGCGTGCACGCCGCCGGAGACAAACCACGTCGCCCCGTAGGAGAGCTCCACGACCGGGCCCGCGGCCTGGTAGTTCATCGTGGTGCGGGCGTCCTGGTCGGCGTTGGCCACGAGCGTCTCCACGCCGATGCGCACGTGCGGCCGCAGCCGGTACATGAAGTAGAAGCCGGACATGTGCGCCCCCTTGGGGCCATCGGGCGAGAGGTCACCGAACGCGGGATCGAGGCCCGAGAGGTTCATCGAGCCGGTGATCAGGCCGGAGCGGATCCCCACTTCGTACCGGTGATCGGTGTCCTGCGCGGCCGAAGGCCGTGCGACGAACGCCGTCATGAGTCCGAAAACCATCAGTTGCCGCAACATGTGTCACCCCGTCGTTGAACGTGAATCGCGCTGCGCCGCGTGGCGATCTGCCACCGCAGTGCGGATGCGCTGTACGGGATGAAGGATCGCGCGGTCGGCGCGCCGGCGATTGAATGCAGCGGCTGACTTGAGGTCTTGAGCGAGGGGCGTCGCTGAAGATCAGCCGCTTCATTCAATCGGGTCACGTCGCCGAGGCCTAGCATCACGCCATCGGGACCTACAGGCCCACGTGGTCCCTTCCATCTGGCTTACACACAGGAGGCGACATGAAGGCCGCGACCTACGAACGCTACGGCCCCCCCGAAGTGGTCGAGATCCGCAACGTGCCCACGCCGACGCTAGGCGCCGGTGAGGTCCTCATCCGTATCCACGCGAGCACGGTCTCGACGGGCGACTGGCGGGAGCGCAGCCTGGCGATGCCCGCCGGCTTCGGGCCGTTCGGACGGCTCGTGTTCGGCGTGACTCGGCCGCGGCAGCCGATTCTCGGGAGCGAACTTGCCGGCGTCGTCGAGGCGGTCGGCGCGGGGGTCACCTCGTTCCGCGTCGGCGATGACGTCTTCGCCTTCGCGAACGCGAAGATGGGGAGTCACGCCGAGTTCCGCGTCTTCCCCGCGAGCGGCCTGATTGCGCGCAAGCCTGGCAACCTCTCACACGAGCAGGCGGCCGCGCTGTCGTTCGGAGGGATGACGATGCTGGGGTTCTTCCGGCGCGGTTCGCTCGCGGAAGGCGAGCGCGTCCTCGTGAACGGCGCCTCGGGGAGCGTGGGCTCGGCGGCGGTCCAGATCGCGCGTCACCTCGGCGCGGAGGTCACCGCAGTCTGCGGCCCCACGAATGTCGAGCTCGTCCGCGGCCTCGGGGCGCACCGCGTGATCGACTACACGCGGGAGGACTTCACGACGAACGGGGTCCAGTACGACGTGATCGTGGACACCGTCGGCAACGCGAACTACGCGCGGGTGAAGGGATCACTTGCGACGCGCGGCCGTCTGCTGGCCGTGCTCGGCGGATTCATGGACCTCGTGCTGGCACCGGCCATCCGCATGCGCGGCGAGCATCGGGTGATCGCCGGCCCCTCGGTCGTGACCGTGGAGGACATCCGGCGGCTGGCCGAGCTCGCGGCGGGTGGGGCGTTCACTCCCGTGATCGACCAGGTGTACCCGCTGTCGCAGATCGTCGAGGCGCATCGCCGCGTGGAGTCGGGGCACAAGCGGGGGAGTGTGGTGGTGGCGATTGCTGCGTGAGGGGGTTCCGATGGTCCCCCCCGTCCTTGCTCGCCGCGGATGTGTTAGGTGCAGGTTACGGGGAGCGGCGCCGCCGGTCATGGTGCGCCGCACCATGCTGCGCATCGTGTCGAGCGCCGCTGTTGGTGCGTCGCGCATGGTCGTCGCGGGAGGTCGTTACCTGCGCGCGCATGAGGGCGGCGTCGGGGTCACTGCCGGTGTAGAGCGAGTCGATTCGCTCATTTGACGGCCCCGGCGTGGTGGACTCGCCGAGGATCTCGGTGGCGACGCCTTGGGAGACCTTGCCAGTGACGCGCGCCTCGGCCAGGAGGAGCGCGTTCGAGGAATGGGCCTGGATGTCGATGAAGCCAGGGGCGACAGCGAGGTCCTTGGCGTCGACCTTCCCTTACGTGGTGACTTCGGCCAGCGCACCTAGCGGGGCGATGGTGCCGATGCGCCCGCCCCGGATCCCAAATTCAAGGTAGTAGTACGGGTTGCGGGTGCTATCCACGATTCTGGCGTTGGTAATGATCAGGTCGTAGTGGCGGTCATCGGGTCGCGGGGGGCGCAGGCGGTCGTGAGGGCGAGGGCGGCCAAGAGTGCGCGCGGCGCACAGCTGCTTGGATGCGGAACGCCTCATAGGAAAGCATCTACTAGGAGCTCACAGAGACCTGTACGAGGAGATTGCGCAGGCGCACGAGAAATGGATTCTCAAATCCCAACGAAGAAACCGACGCGGCAGCCCGCTTCGACTTACCCCACATGAACGAGAGGCGACCAAGCGAGTCAGACTCGGCCTCGCGCCCACGGTGAACACCATCCATGACCCGCGCGGCGAACACTCTCTTGAAACGAGAGATAGGGTCGTCCCAAAGCTCACTTAGGCTTGGCCCGGCCGGAGGAAACGAGAGCGAACCTTCACCCGATCCGCAAGGTGAGTGCGCGAGATGGGTACTTTGGCTGTGGGAGATTGCGGCCGACGATGCGCCCGAGCTCGCGAACCGCCTCGGGCGTATGCCCCGCCCGGACTCCTTTCCCGACAGCCCTTTCAGCTGACAGCAGAATAGCCCGGCTGATCGCAGGTCGAAGAAGCTCCGTGGCAGAGACGAGCCGCGTTATGGGCTTGATCGGGAGCGAGACCTCGACAGAGCCGGGAATGGAAGGATAGAAGCCGTCTACACCGCTTCCGTGATTCAGCACCAACCACTTCGGCAATGCCTGAAAGCGCGCGCATGCTTCGTGGACGATGAGCCGAAGGACCACTCCGTCGAAAGTAAGGATCTCTGTCCAGCCAACATTGAATCGATAGGACCCATCGTGAAACAGAGTCAAGCCCCATCGATCCGGACCGAGCCGATGGGCCTCCTCGATCAAACTCGCAGTAAGCGAGAATACTACGAGAGAGGCGGGCGAAGCTCGCGACTCACTTGGATCAGCGCGCTTAGGTCGAGGGCTCAAAGACTACCTCACAATCAATGAGAGCAGAGGTCGGCGTGAACGGACTCAACTTGAGGCGAGCATGCGCGAGTATTCTCAAGCAAGGCGCGTCTGCGACTCCGAAGAGCACAACAGCCAAAACTCCAGCAATCTGGTCACACAAGTCAATCCCGCGATAAGATCTGCAGCGGCAACAATAGGCGGTTGCCGAGATCCCGCCCCTACGTTGTCATGCGCGGACTCGTTGCCAAGGTGTCGAAGAACGTGCATGTATCCGCACATCCAAGGTCCGACAGACCTCGTCTCTTCGAGCGACCGAATACGCGTGGCCAAGTTGTGTCCAACTACTCCTCGCTCGCTGAGGATCGTCTCCACAAGCTTGCGGCCGAGCACGCCAAACTCGAAGGTGCGAATGCCATTCGGGTCCTGGAGGAGCCGAATCCAGTCGCTCCAAAGCTCCTCCCGTGCGTCCCCAAAAAGGGTTCGGGCCTGATTCAGACGGTGGAGCGCATCTGCGCTTAGCGCTGCGGCGAGTTGCGCGTGCGGCAACGCTGTCGACTCGCGCCCCAACTGCAGATCAATCGCATCGGAGACGAGCCTCGCTCGGCTTGCGTTGATCTCTATGAAGCGCAGAGAGGAAGTGTGCGGGGCACGCTCCAGATGCTGTCGCGCGCGCGACACGAGAAGCCGAGCAATTGTGTCGGCGTCCAACGCCTGGTGCCCAGCGCCCAACAAGGGCAATACCACGCTGCCTGTCTCAATTCCTTTCGCGTCAATCAGCTGTACTGCGGCAAAGACATTGTCTAGCGCGACGTCGAGAGACAGCGAGCCACCGATGAGCTCGACGAATAGGTAGCGCTGTCCCGGTCCAACACCGACGGAGTCAGAGAGCCACACTCCAAGGACTCCGCGCAGGTCTAGTGGCGAAGTCGCCAGAAGTCTCGCCGCATCGATTCCATGGATCGCTCGAAGCGCGCCGAGCACCGTGCCGGGAATCGGCTGATACCCTCCAGCAAATACCGAAACGACAACAATATCAGCCCGCGGCGAGGAAAGGGCCAAGTCTCCTTGTAGCAGTTCAATGGTGCGATAGCCGAACGGAGACTCAATGCCGACTATATTGAGGCGATCCATGGGGCAGCAGACGAGAGGACTGTTGTGGGGCTAGAGCATCTATCAAACCTGCGCGTGATGCAGCTCGAGAGGTTGTTGCCCGAGGCCGGGTAGGGGTACATGGTCGCCTTGACGTCCTGCCCGGCGAGGCGCGCCGAGTCGATCTTGGCGATGGCGGGAGCGGCGAGGGCCCAGTTGCGCTGCCCGGCCGCCTTGAA
>JACQED010000355.1 GCA_016200785.1 Chloroflexota bacterium | reverse complement strand
TGGTTTTGGAGATACTGCATCTTGTCGAACATCGTCGCGCCGGGCACGTCCAACACGCCGCCGACGATGACTCGCCCCGGTTCCCCGCAGGCGTGAGCATCAACGGCTTGAATCATTTGCGCGATTCGCATACCTGACCTCTACTCCTCCGCAACTTCCACATACACTTTGATCGCCTTCTTCTCTTCCGTCAACAGGCGCATCATCTCGGCATAGTTCTCCAGCCCCTTCACCGGATGCGTGAGGAATCGAGCGAGCCAGCCGGGCCACAACTGCTCGGCCAGCGCCACGTCCTGCACCCCCATCTCGAAGTACTCGCGGTTCGCGTTCACTGTCCCGAACATCACTTTGTTGCCCAGCACGAGGCCGAGGTTGATCATGTCGCCGGAGATAGACACCTGCCGACCGGCGGCTGAGATGCCGGTGACGATCAGAATGCCGTTGCGCGCCAGAATCTCCAAAGCCTCGAACGTCGCCTGGCTGTTGCCGGTGGCCTCGAAGATCAAATCCCACGGGCCATACCGGGCCGAGGCGTCTTTCATCGGCATGTCCTGTGTGCTGACGTATCGCGCGCTGACGGCTTCGGCCAGTTCGGCGTTGAATGTCGGTGGACGGGTGCGGGCGAGCGTGGTGACGTCGAACCCGCGCAGGCGCAGGAGGAACGTGGCGATCAGGCCGAGCGGCCCGGCGCCCAACACGGCGGCGCGCTGTGGCCGCCACACTTTCAGGCGGCGTTGAATCTCGTAGGCCTGATAAATGCCTTTCTCGGCGATGCTGATCGGTTCGAGCAGGACGCCGAGCTGCTTCAGCCCCGGCGGCACTTTCACAATGTACTCCGGGTCGTCCACTACGTACTCGGTCAGATAACCGTGGCGCAGATTGATGCCACGCTCGTAGTACGTCTCGTCGGTCGTCATGTCGTACGTGCCGATCTGATCGTAGATCGAACCCCCGGGCCGGCGGACGGTCAGCACGACGTAGTCGCCGACCGCGAGGTCGCGGACATTCGGCCCGATCTCGACGACTTTCCCGAACGACTCGTGGCCGATGGTGAGGAAATCGTACCCCGGCGGCGCTCCTCCGTACTCGCCGGCGTTGATCTCTTTGTCCGTCCCGTCCACGCCGACGCGGATGATCTTGATCAGCACGCCACGACCGTTCGGCACGTCGGTCACTTTGGGCATCGGCAGTTCGGCGAGGTGGACGCTATTGGGTTCACGTGGAAAAACGCTAATTGCTTTCATCGAAAGTCTCCTTTAGCGGCATGATTCACCACAAAGACACAAAGGCACGAAGATTCACGAAGAGACATTTATGATCTTTGTGTCTTCGTGGCTTCGCGGTGAGAGTCTTGATCCCGACGAATCACCCCTCACGTATCACGTCACAATTCCACCGCTCTGCGAAATCAACTTCGCCACCAGCGCGGTCCAGCCGGTCTGATGGCTCGCGCCGATGCCGGCGCCGTTGTCGCCGTGAAAGTATTCGTAGAACAAGACGTAGTCGCGCCAGTGCGGGTCGCGCTGAATGAGTTCGACGCCGCCAAACACCGGCCGCCGTCCGTCGGCGTCGCGCAGGAACGGGCGGATGAGCCGCCGCGACAGCTCAGCCGCCGCGTCGTTCAACGTCACCCAGTTTTCCGAATAGCGCGGGACTTCGACTTTGAATGAGTCGCCGTAGTAGTGGTGATACTTTTGCAACGACTCGACCATCAGGTAGTTCAGCGGGAACCAGATCGGCCCGCGCCAGTTCGAGTTGCCGCCGAACAGTCCGCTGGTGGACTCGGCCGGCTCGTATTTGACCGTCAGCGCATGTCCGTCCACCCGGAAGACAAACGGCTCGTGCTCGTGCGCTTTGGAGAGCGCGCGCAGGCCGTAGTCGGAGAAGAACTGCGAACCGTCGAACATGCGCGGCAGGACGTAGGCCAGTTTGATGCGGTCAACGAGCGAGAGCAGCCGGCGGCCCCCTTCGCCAGGCTCGACGAGCGAGGCGACCGACGCGACGAGGTCGGGGCGATTCTCGATGAACCACTCCATGCGTCGCCGGAAACGCGGGAGTTTGTCGAGCAGATCGGGTTCGAGGGTTTCGACGGCGAACAGCGGGATCAGGCCGACCATCGAGCGCACCTTCAACCGCTGATGCTTCCCGTCGGGCAGGTGCAACTGATCGTAGAAGAAGCCGTCGTCGTCGTCCCACAGGCTGTCGCCTTCCTGGCCGCCGAGGCTGTTGATGGCGTGGGCGATGTACATGAAGTGCTCGAAGAATTTCGTCGCCACGTCTTCGTAGGCCGGGTCGGTGCGCGCGAGTTCGAGCGCGATGGCGAGCAGGTTGAGGCAAAACATGCCCATCCACGCCGTGCCGTCGGCCTGCTCGATGTAGCCGCCGGTGGGCAAAGGCGCGCGCCGGTCGAACACGCGGATGTTGTCCAATCCGAGAAAGCCGCCCTGAAAGATGTTGTTGCCCTCGGTGTCTTTGCGGTTGACCCACCAGGTGAAGTTCAACAGCAACTTGTGAAAGACGCGCTCGAGGAACAGCGTATCGGGTTTGCCGTTGAGTTTCTTGTCCATCTTGTAAACGCGCCACGCGGCCCAGGCGTGCACCGGCGGATTCACGTCGCCGAACTGCCATTCATACGCCGGTATTTGCCCGTTCGGGTGCATGTACCATTCGCGCAACATCAAGATCAACTGCCGCTTGGCGAACTCAGGATCGATCTGCGCGATGGGGAGTGTGTGAAAGGCCAGGTCCCACGCCGCGAACCACGGATACTCCCACTTGTCGGGCATCGAGATCACGTCGAGGTTGAAGACGTGTGCCCAGTCGCGGTTGCGCCCGAACCGGCGCGACGGCGGCGGGGGCGGCGTCGCCGGGTCGCCGTTCAGCCAGTGGTCAACCGAATAATGATAGAACTGCTTCGACCACATCAGTCCGGCGAATGCCTGCCGCTGCACCAGCCGTTCATCCTCCGTCAGCCCCGGCGCGTGAACGGTGTCGTAAAACTCGTCGGCCTCGCGGATGCGCCGGTCAAAGATCGCGTCGAAATCGGCGAAGGGGCTGGCGTGCGGCCGATCGGCCAACCGGGTGCGGACGATAAACGTCTCGCCGGGGGCGACGGTCGCGCGATAATGCGCGGCGGCCTTCGTGCCGTGCCGTTCGGGATTGACGCGATCCCATTGCCCGTGAACGATCGCGTCGTTGATACCGTCTTTGACGTAGGGCCGGTTGTTCGGCACGCCGAAGAGCCGCTCGGTGTTCGTCTCATTTTCGGTGAACAACAAGCCGGGCGAACCGTCGCAGAACAGCCATCTCTCGCCCAGCCGCTTGCGTGGCGCGTGGATCGTGGCCTCGTCGAGCGCGCGCATCTCGGAATGCTCGAAGCCCTCTTTCCACCACGACCACGTGTTGCGATACCACAGGTGAGGCAGGACGTGGATCTCGGCGGGGTCGGGGCCGCGATTGACAACCGTGATGCGGCACAGGATGTCCTCCTGATCGGCTTTGGCGTACTCGACGAACACGTCGAAGTAACGGCTCTCGCCGAAGAGGCCGGTGTCTATGAGTTCGAATTCGGGCGCCTCTCTGCCACGCCGTCGATTCTCCTCGACGAGCCGCGCGTACGGGAACTCGGCCTGAGGATACTTGTAGAGCATCTTCATGTAGGAGTGCGTTGGCGTGCTGTCGAGGTAGTAGTAATACTCCTTCACGTCCTCGCCGTGATTGCCCTCCGAGCCGGTGAGGCCGAAAAGGCGCTCCTTCAGAATCGGATCGCGCCCGTTCCAAAGCGCGACGGCGAAGCACACGAGCTGCTGTCGGTCGCAGATTCCGGCGAGGCCGTCCTCGTTCCAGCGATAAGTCCGGCTCCGAGCGTGGTCGTGTGGGAAGTAATCCCACGCCGTGCCGCCCTGGCTGTAATCCTCGCGCACCGTGCCCCAGGCGCGCTCACTCACATAGGGCCCCCAGTGTTTCCAATCTGCCTTTCGCGTGGCCGAGATGGCGAGACGTTCGTGCTCGGCGGTGTGTGGTCGTGTCATCGGTCTCCCTCAGCGAATCAGAATCGCCCGGCACGGGGCGCCATCGCTGCCTCCAAGTTTGATTGGCAGGCACACCAGTTGATATTCGCCCGCTCCGATGCCGGTCAAGTTCAGCCCCTCCACCGGAATGATCCCGGCGCGCAAAAGAATGTCGTGCGGCGCGAAGCCGTCGCCGAACGGCGCAACCGACAGATAATCCACGCCGATCAACTTGATCCCGTGATCCACCAGCCACTTCGCGCCGGAGGCGTTGACGGCCACGAAATCCTCGCGAAAGCGCGTTTCGCCTTTGGCCCACAGGTCGGAGTTGCGCGTGTGAACGAGGAGGCGCGTCGTGCCGGCCGGGATCATCAGCGACTCCAACAGTGCGGCGTCGATCACGTCGGCGCGCAGCGCCTCCGCCACCCGCGCCGGGCCGACGAGCACATTGAGGTCGAGCGTCTCCACCGCCGTGCCGCCGGGGACGAAGTGAATCGGCGCGTCGAGGTGCGTCGCAGTGTGAACGCCCATGTTCATTCGCGAGACCGTCGCCGCGTCACCGCGGGCCATGTCCATTTCCCGGACGATTTCAATGGCCGGGTTGTCGGGCCAGACGGGAGTGCTTGGGGTGATCGTGAGAGAGATGTCGTAGATGGTCATGTCTTCGGCCTCCGGCGCTGGATAGTTTGCGCCCGGTTTCTGTGAGGGAATGTAGTCGCAACCACGCCGGGTATGCCGGCCGCGTGGGCTCACCGCAGGCACGATTATAGTCGGGGGCCTGGTGGACGCAACTCGGGTGTGTCCCAAGTGCGCCTAAAAAGAACACTGGAAACGTCTAATCCGCTCATGGCGATCTGCCCGCAACTACGCTGGTCGGCTTTGGGAAAGTCCGAATGCCCGCACTCGCCCGCGCCTGCGCGCGAGCGCAGGCGTGCGAGCACGGGTGTTCCCGTCCGGCGGGATTTCCCCCGAAGATGATCGTTCCAACGGGATTAGATTGAGCGACACCACAACCGCTTATCTAAACGTTATTGGGATTAGAGTTGGAATACAGCCGCTCCTCAAATGAGAAGCTACGCAAATCGCCAGTATTGGGACTATAATCCCTGGCAATGAATACGCTGATCGAGCGAGGAGCGAATCTCCCATGCCGCCCTCATTGTCTCTTGTCCACCTCTCCAGCGAGCCGGCAGACAGCGAACCCGGCCCGCCGCCGCTTCTGCTTCTACTCCACGGCGTCGGGAGTCACGAAGCCGATCTGTTCGGCCTCGCGCCGCACCTCGACGGTCGGTTCTTGGTCGTCAGCGCCCGCGCGCCGAACACACTCGGGCCGGGATCGTACGCCTGGTTTCACGTCGAGTTCGTCGCCGGTGCGCCGTCCATCAATCCTGAAGAAGCCGAGATCAGTCGGGTTGTTCTCTTGCGTTTCATTGATGAACTGGTCGCGGCCTACGGCGCCGATCCGATGCGCGTTTTTCTCATGGGCTTCAGCCAGGGCGCGATTATGAGCCTGAGCCTCGCCCTGACCCGGCCTGACAAGTTGGCTGGCGTCGTCGCCATGAGTGGGCGTATCCTGCCTGAAATTCTTCCGGTGATGGCTGCGCCCGACGCGTTGACCGGCCTCCCGATTCTCGTCGTCCACGGCACAGCCGACAACGTCCTGCCGATCCATTATGGCCGCGCCAGCCGCGAACGCCTCGCGACTCTGCCCGTTGCGCTGACTTATCGCGAGTACGCGATGGGGCATCACGTGTCGCAGGAGAGTTTGGCGGATGTGACGGCATGGCTGAAGGAGCGGTTGGACAACGAACAGTGAGACAATGAACAATGAACAATCACCATTTGCCAATTACCAAACGAAAATCGGCCACGCCCATCTCAAAGTCCGCAACCTCGACCGCGCCATCGAGTTCTACACTCGCTTCTTGAATCTGAAGTTCGTCGAGCGAGTTGGAAATCAATACGCCTTCCTCAGCGGCGGCGACTTTCATCACGAGATCGCGCTTCAGAACGTCGGTCCCACCGCGCCGCAGCCTCATCCCTTCGGCACGGGCCTCTATCACGTCGCCTTTGAAGTCCCCGACCGCCGCTCGTTCGCGCTGGCTTACAAAACGCTGACCGACGCCGGCGTCCGAGTGGCGACAGTCGATCACCTGATCAGTTGGGCGATGTACTTTGACGATCCCGACGGCAACGGTTTGGAGATTTACTGGGACACGCGGAACGAACCGGGCGGCGAGAAATTGTGGCAGGGGGTGAATGGGCCACTGCCGGAGGAAAAGTTGCTGGCGGCGTTGATTGACAGCCCCCCGGCCCAATGATACACTTCGCCGCGTTCGCCCGGCGGTGAGGCTTATGTATTTCAACCGCGCCCTTCTTGAAGATCGCGAATACCATTCGCTCGCCTCGTACGGCATCAAAAGCC
>JACQED010000315.1 GCA_016200785.1 Chloroflexota bacterium | reverse complement strand
ACCCCGGCGCAATCCATCACGCCGCCGACGTCCTGCGGCATGGCGGCCTGGTCGCGTTCCCTACCGACACGGTGTACGGCGTCGGGGCGCTGGCGTTCAACAGCGAAGCGGTCGAGCGCTTGTATCCAGTCAAAGGCCGTTCTGCCGAAAAGGCGATCGCGGTGCTGATCGCGTCACCAGACCATCTTCCAAAAGTCGCCGCCGACATGTCGGCTGAGGTGAAGTTGCTCGCCGCGGCGTTCTGGCCGGGCGCGCTCACGCTCGTAGTTGCCAAACGCATTGAGGTGCCGAAGGCAGTCAGTCCGACGGGCACCGTCGGGGTGCGCGTCCCGGATCATCCAGTAACGCTGACATTGTTGCGGGCGGCGGGCCCTCTCGCGGTGACGAGCGCAAATCGATCGGGTGAGCCGAACACCACAACCGCTGGGGAAGTTCTGGCGGCGTTGGGCGAGCGGATCGACTTGTTGATCGACGGCGGGCGCTGTCCGGGCGGCGTGGCTTCGACGGTGATAGACTGCACGACGCACCCGCCGATGGTGCTGAGGGCAGGGCCGATTACCGAGGAGATGTTGCGGGCGGTGTTGGGGGAGTAGAGAGCCGAAATTGAATGTTGGGAACGGTTTTGTGCCATGAGCGCCGATGGTATAATCGTCGCTGAAGGATGAGCGACATGGAAGCGGGTTTGGCAACAGAGCCAGGAGGCAACGATGAATAGAGGACGCGGCGCGCTATTTCCGGGAGTCTTTTTGATCCTGCTCGGACTGTATTTCCTTGCCCAGCAATTGCAAATCCCATTGCCGAGCCTCGGCAAACTGTGGCCCGGGATCGTCGTGCTGGGCGGACTATCTTTTCTCTCACAGTACACCTTCGGTGGTAGACGTGACAGCGGCCTGATCTTCGTCGGCGTGGCCGCAACGCTCGTCGGGGCGTTCTTCTTTCTCTTCACGCTGAGCTTGAGCCTGCCCCTTCCCGGCTTGAGCGACGGCGTGACGTGGAATGACATGGCGCGGCTGTGGCCCGGCTTCGTCGTGATCGGCGGTGTGGCTTTCCTCGCCCAATGGATGGCGAACCCGGCGAATCACGGCGCGCGCAACATGAGCCTGATCGCCCTTCTGTTCGGGCTGGTGGCACTGGCCTTCACCCTCAGCCTAACGGATAGGCGGCTTCTCGAACAGGTCGTCAAATTCTGGCCTGTGCTCCTCATTGCCGCCGGTGTCCAATTCCTCTTTCAGTACCTCCGCCGAGGGCGCACCGGGGAGTGAATGCTAGTCGGCCTCGACGCCAGCCGCATGGCGGCCGCCCGGCTCACCGGCACGGAGAAATACTCCCTTCGCCTGATTCAGGCTCTGCCGGCGCTTGACAGCCCGCATCGCTTCCGGCTGTACTTCCGCAACACGCCGGCCAACGATCTCTTTCCAGCCTCGACGCGGATCGAAAATCGCCTCATTCCCTTCCCCCGGCTGTGGACGCACGTCCGGCTCTCGGCGGAACTGACACTGCACCCGCCGGACGCGCTGCTCATCCCCGCGCACGTTCTGCCGCTTGTCCACCCCGTTCGCTCCGTCGTGACAATTCACGATCTGGGCTACCTTTATTACCCCGAAGCTCATCCGCCGTTGGCGCGCGCATACCTGGATTGGTCAACGCGCTTCAGCGCGCGCGGCGCGACGAAAGTGATCGCCGTCTCAGCAGCGACGCGCCGCGATCTGATCGCCCGCTACGGCATCGAGCCGGGCAAAATCGTCGTCGTCCATTCGGGCCGGGAAGAGTCCTTTGCTCCGGTGCGCGACCCGGCGCGTTTGGCCGCCGTCCGCTACAAATACGACCTGCCCGGCGAGTATTTGCTTCACGTCGGAACGCTTCATCCGCGCAAGAATCTTGTTCGATTGATCGAGGCGTTTCAGCGGGTCAGGGCTCAGGGGTTAGGGGTTGGACTCGTGCTGGCGGGCCGCAGAGGGTGGATGTACGAATCGCTGTACCGCCGGGTGGCTGAGTCGGGATTGGAAAAGCACGTTCAATTCCTGGACTACGTTTCAGACGAAGACCTGCCTGCGTTGTATTCGGGCGCGCGAGTCTATGTGTTCCCGTCGCTTTACGAGGGCTTCGGCTTTCCAGTGCTGGAGGCCATGGCTTGCGGGACGCCGGTGATTTGCTCGAGCACTTCGTCGCTGCCGGAAGTGGTCGGCGACGCGGCGCTGCAAATTGACCCGACCGACACGACTGCTATTGCCGGAGCGGTGGAGCGCGTGCTGACGGACGAATCACTGCGCCATGAACTCGTCCAGCGCGGCTTCTCGCAAATCGAAAAATTCTCGTGGGAGCGCGCGGCGAGTGAGACGCTGGAGGTGATTGAGGAGGCGGCAGAGGAGAAAGCAAATCCCAAATCCCAAATCCCAAATCCAAAATCCCAAACTGCCGCCCCCGCTCCACAATTCGTAACTCGCAAGTCGCCACTCGCCACTCGTCACCCGTCACCCCTTGCCATCCTCGGCGTCCCTATCCACGACGTCACCTACGCCGAAACACTGGCGTTAATTGAAGAGTTCATCGCTGCCGGGAGGCCGCACCAAATTTGCACGGCCAACCCGGAGTTCGTGATGGCGGCGCAGAGCGATGATGAATTCCGCTTCATTCTCAATCGAGCCGATCTCGTATTGCCGGACGGCATCGGGTTGATCTGGGCGTCCACATGGTTGGCGGCAACTCGCAATTCGCAATCAGCATTTCGCGAACGCGTCGCAGGATCGACACTGACATGGAAAGTCTGTGAACTCGCCGCCCGGCGAGGCTGGCGAGTCTATTTCCTCGGCGCGGCAGAGGGCGTGGCGGCGAGAGCCGCCGAGATTCTGCGCGAGAAATATCCGAGTCTGAACGTCGCCGGGACGTTCGCCGGATCGCCGCGCGTCGAGGACGAAGATGAGATCGTCGAGCGCGTGCGCGCCGCCGCGCCACAGATTCTACTGGTCGCCTACGGCGCGCCACAGCAGGACAAGTGGATCGCGCGCAACTCGGCGCGCCTCGGCGTGCCGGTGATGATGGGGGTGGGCGGCGCGCTCGATTTCATCGCCGGGGTCGCCGCGCGCGCGCCGGACTGGATGCAGAAACTCGGGCTGGAGTGGTTTCACCGCCTGCTTCATCAGCCGTGGCGGTGGAGGCGGATGATGGCTTTGCCGAAGTTCGCGGTGAAGATTCTCCTAGATTGACGCGTCGTTTGTCCGGGCATACAATAACGTCATGCGCTCGCCATTTCCGGGAATGGATCCGTACTTGGAACATCCGTCACTGTGGCCGGATGTGCATAACAGTTTGATCGCCGCGATCCGGGACGCCGTGACGCCCGCCGTTGCGCCGCGCTACTACGTCGGCATCGAGCGGCGAATGTACCTTCTCAAGCCGGATGATCTGGCTTTCATTGGCATCGCCGACGTCGCCCTCGTCCCGCACGACGAGCCGCAAAGCCTCAGTCCTCTGCCGTTGGTCGACGTTGGCGTCCTCGAAGTGGAATTGCCGATGAGCGACGAGGTGGGTGAGAACTACCTCGAAGTGCACGAGGTGGTCACAGGCAATCTCGTCACGGTCGTCGAATTGCTGTCTCCGGTCAACAAACTGCACGGCAAAGGGCGGCAAGACTACGAGGAGAAACGCGAGCAGATTTTTTCGAGCCGCACCAATCTCGTCGAGATAGATCTGCTGAGGGCAGGTGAGCCAATGCCCGTTGTCGGGAAGACGGTCCGAAGTGACTATCGGATTCTCGTCGCGCGTGGCTCGAGGCGCCCGCGCGGGCGGCTTTATCCCTTCAATCTCCGTCAGTCGATCCCCCAGTTTCCCCTCCCGCTCCTGCCCGGAGACGTGGAGCCGCTGGTGGACTTGAACACGGTTCTTCACGCCCTGTACGACCGCGCCCGCTTCGACCTCCGACTCGACTATACTCAACCGCCGGTTCCGTCTCTCTCGGATGAGGACGCAACTTGGGCGCGGGAACTGCTAAAGGTTCTAAAGGAAACGGGGAACTGAGGCAACTCTTTTCCCTTCCATCATTTCCTTCGTTTCCCCAGGTTCCTAACCCTCCCATCCTCCTCAACCACCAACCGCTCCCCCGTCCGCAGCGTGGCGAAATCTTCGAGCGCGAGCGCCACCAGCGGGATCGGTTTGGCGTACATTTCGTCGGCGACAATGGAGGCCAGCGCGAAGAACGAGTCCACGCCGATTGTGATGATCGCCGCCGGCGCAGTGCCGGCGCGGACGGCCTCCAGCAGTACCGCAGTGGTCGTGGATGATCCGCGCGTGAATGGCACCGCCAGAATCCGGCCGGCCGCGATCCTGCCTGACAACGGATGCCGCCGGTCAATGATCTCGCCAGTGTGAAAGTCGTACCCGCCCCAAAACGATAGCGGCTCCGCGCTGACCAGCGCCTCGCCTTCGGCGCGGCCCGGAACGATTGGCTTGCCTTGCATCACTCTCCGCGCCGCACTCGGCTCGCAACGTTTGCCTCGCCGATCAATTCTCCCACAATCCCTCATCCCTCACCACCCGCCCCTCCACCGCCGAGCGCACGCAGTCAGCCAGCGAGCCAAAGGTGACCGCCGCATTCAGCAGACCCGGCGAATAATAGGCGTACTTGGCCGAGTTAGTCATCAGCAATTTGATCTCGGGCGGCAACATCGGCGAGGCAAGAATGCAAGTGTCCACCGTCACCTTTCCGCCGAAGTCTTCGAGCGCGGCGAGGTGTCCGGTCTGCTTCGCCAGCAGAGTCATCGCGCGGCTAGAGGTGACGAGGAACTTGACGCTGGGGTTAGCGCGCTTGCCGGCCACCAGCGGCGCGAGTTGCTTGAACTCGGCCAGCGAGAAGTGTGGACTGCCCAGCACCACCATATGCAACTGAGCGCCATCGGCGGTCGTCAGCTCGCGGCGGGCCGCACGCAGAACGCCCATCGTCACGTCCATTGTTTCTTTCGGCCGGCGGCCCTGAAATGCGGCGTCGAGCGTCGGCGCTTCGGGCGTGACGCCGACGATGTGGAACAGCGCGACCGTGCCGGAAGAGGCCGACCCCGCGCCGAGGGCTTTAAGCTGATCTTCCGTCGGTCTGACGGTCAACCCGGCCACGACCGGGATGCGATCCTGCGCGACCTTCCCCATCAAATGCCCCAGCACCGGGTAAAACGAATCGTCCTGTTGAACGGCAGGCGGCACGCCGGCCAATCGCATCAAGATGTCGCCGCCTCGATTCCAAGTCAGATGCAACCCGACTGCCGGCACACGCGCGGTAATGGCGCAGCAGACGTCAAAGAGATCGGGGTATCGCTCGGTGCGCGCGCCCAGCACCGAATTGGCGAAGACGATCGCGTTCGACTCGCCCCACGCGATCTGCTGGCCGAACCTGGGCTTCATCTCGGTCTGATATGGCGCGCAAGTCCAGGTGGGAACTGCGCCCATGCTTTGATAGGCGATCATCTGCCGGTGCGCGTTGCGCGCCCACTCGGAGGGCACGGCCCATTCCTGCCAGTGAAACTCGTCGAGGCCGCTCACGTTGAGCGTTGTCGGCACGGCCACGCGCGCGCCGAGGCTCGCCAACTTCTCAGCGAACTCCAGCCCGGCCTCGCCGATGTAGATCGTGCTGTCAATGTGCGCCCCGGTGATGTCCATCAACTCGGACGCGCCGAAGATCTCGGCCATCCGCGCGACAATGGACATCGCCATCTTCACCGCCGGGCCGCGTTCGCCAGCGAGCATCGCCCGATCTTCGTCGGTGAGATGAAGCGCCGCGCGACTGGCGGCGGGTGACGAGAGACGAGTTGATCGTGTGAAGTTCCCCGTCATTGTTTTCTCTGTTGGCATTCCTAAGGTATACTCCCCGCAGATGGCGAGTATACAATGAGTGAGGAGCATAGGCCAATGTCTTATCGTATCGCGATCAGCAAGTCGGTCAGTGACAGTCGGAGGTTGGCGGCCCGCCCGACGTGATCGCGCTCATCGCAGACAAGTCGCTCACCGTGCTGAAGTGTCGCGACGACCGCACCGCCATGATCCAGTCGAAGGATGCGCGGGTGACGATCCTCGCGCTCGACCCGTCTCAGATCGGCCTCGACGAGTCAGTGTGGGCCGCGCTGGCGGAGTCCGTAGTAAGCGGAGATTGGTAGTTGGGTTTTGGCGTTTGGAGTTTGGGATTTGGGATTTTGAATTGCATGGCCCAGTATTGCCCCAAGTGCAAATGGTATTCCGCCGACGGGCTGACGCACTGCTCAACCTGCGGCGCGCCGTTCGAGGAGGAGATCGAGGACGAGGATGAAGATGAGGCGGAAGCGCCGTCTCTCGTCGAGCGCGTCGGCTGGGGGCTGGCTATCAGCGTGGCGGCAGTCGTCGGAGGTATTGCGCTCTATGGCCGTTACGGGTCAGCAGAAAGGCTCGGCGCAGTTGGCTCGACTATCAGCCGCATCGCAGGCGGATTGAAAGAATTCGCCCGCGCGGCCTATGATTGGCTCATCGGCCCGAAGGGCGAATACAAAGATTTCATTTCAATTGCGCTGGTCGGTTCGCTCGTTGTGTGGATCGTGTTGTGGGTGCTGGCGAGGATGGGCCGGCGGTGATCAATCGTCGTCCGTCGGGTGCTCGATCTCTCCTGCTAGGAATCGCTCCGGGTCACCCTCAAATGCGCGCAGACAGGCGCGCGCGCAGAAGTACAGCCGGCGGTCTCTCCACTCGGCCTGCGGCGTCGTTTCGTCGGGTTTGATCCTCCCGCCGCAAACGGTCAACGCCTCGTCGGGGGCGAGCGGCATGGTCTCTTCTCCGGCGTTCATCGGCCCTCGCCTTTCAACTCCTCGATCAATTCGACGTCCTTCTCCAGGTTCCGTTGCCGCAGGACGAAACTTAGCACGTACAGCAGCGGCAGGCCGAGTAATACGGCGAAGCCGAGGAGCATGTAGTTGATCGTGTTCGGGGTCGTTTGTTGAAATAGCATTGTGCCACCTTCTTGTTACCACGAAGGCACAAAGTCACCAAGGCCCCGAAGAGAATACTTGGCGCTCTTCGTGTCTTCGTGTCATTGTGGTAAACAGATCGATGCATCGCTCTAGGCCGCCATCAACTTCATCTTCAACTCCTCTACCCTCTCCGCCAGCCGCGCCAGCCGCACGCGGTTCCACAACAGGGCGACGTAGAAGACGGTGAAGGTGAAAAGCGAGAAGAAGAAAGTCAGCCGCATCGGCGAGGTCATGGAGAACTGGCCTTTGGCCGATTCGGCGGCGTTGCCGATGACGACGGGGTGGATGGTGCGCCACCAGCGGATCGAGAAAAACGTGATCTGTACACTGATGAAGGCGACGATGGCGTAGACTGCCGCGAAGCGCAACTGCCGATCGGGGTCTTCGACGGACTGGCGAGCATGAGATAGGCCACGTAGAGCAGGCCCATGATCGTGTAAGTCACAAGGCGCGGGTCCCACGTCCACCACGTGTTCCACGCCGGGCGCGCCCAGATCGATCCCGAAGCCGTCGCCATCACGGTGAACACGAGGCCGATCTCCACCGACGAGAGGCCGAGTCGATCCCACTTTCGGTCGCCGGTGCGCAGGTAGATGATCCCCGCGACAAACGTGACGGCGAAAGCCAGCATCCCCACCCACGCCGAGGGCACATGAAAGTAGAAGATGCGCTGGACTTCGCCCATGGTCGTTTCGCGCGGGGCGTAGAGGAACACCATCGCCGTCGCCGCCAGCAGGAGGAGCGCGGTGACAAGGTTGAGGAGTTTGAGGTAGCGAGATGAGTTTTCCATAAGACAAATCTCCGTAGACATCTGACAAGGTGAAAGGGTGAAGGGGTGACACGGTGATCGTTCGTTTCACCGTGTCACCCTGTCACCCCGTCACCCACTCATTCTTCCACGATATAATCAAACACCATAAACGCCACCGCCAGAAAAATCACATCATACGCGATCAGCAAATTGACCCACGTCCCGATCGTCTCCCACAGTGTGCCAATCGTCTTGCCGGCCTCGGCCAATAGCACGCCGCTGGAAGCCTGCACCGCCGCGACGATCAGCGGCACGGCGACCGGGAACAGAAGGATCGGCAGCATCACGTCGCGGGCGCGGGTGTGAACGGCCATGGTGGACAACAGCGTCCCGACGGCGGCATAGCCCAGCGTGCCGAGGGCGATGACGAGAAACAGCCACGGGCGAAAGAGCGAGATGTTGAACAGGACGGTGAAGACCGGCACGATGACGACTTCGACGACGGCCATGAAGATCACGTTGCCGATCATCTTGCCGAAGAACAGCGCGCTCCGATCGACCGGCGCCAGCAACAGCCCGTCCAGCGACCCGCGATCCTTCTCCATCGAGAGACTTCGATTCAGGCCGAGCGTGCCGGCGAAAGTGAACGTCACCCACAGCACACCGGCCGCCACGTTCTCGCGCGCGTTACGATCCAGTTCGAGCGCGAAATTGAAGATGAGCACGACGAGCAAAGAGAACACGAGCATTGTGCTGATCAGTTCTTTGCTCCGCAGTTCGGCGGCGAGGTCTTTCGCGACGATGGCCCCGATGGCGCGGAGGTAGTCGCCGATTGCCGACTGCGGATTGCCGATTGCAGATTGATCCCCTGCGCGCCTGCTCCCCTGCGCTTTCGGCTCAACCATTGATCGCTCTGTCATATTCCGCCGCGAACCTCGTCGCCTCAATCTGCGCCTTCGGCTTGTCGAAGGCGATGACGCCACGAGAGAGAATCGCGATTCGGCCGGCCAGCGCCAACGCCCGCCGAAGGTCGTGTGTCGTCATCAGCACCGTGCGCCCTGTCGCCGCCACGTCGCGCAGGACACCGTCGAGCATCGCCGCCGCGTCTTGATCCAACCCGGTGTGCGGCTCGTCGAAGAGCATCACTTCCGGCTCGTGCAGAATCGCGCGGGCGATCGCCAATCGCTGCTGCATTCCGCGCGAGAAGGTTCGCACGAGGTCGCGTCTGCGCTTCGCCAGTCCGACCTGTTCGAGAACCGCCGCGATGCGCCGCTCGGCGTTCGTCAGGCCGTACATTCGCGCGTAAAAGCGCAGATTTTCCTCGGCGGTGAGATCGCCGTAGAGCAGAGGATGATGCGACACCACGCCGAGGCGGCGGCGGATCGCGTCGGCGCGCGCCGGAAGATCGTGCCCGGCCAACCGGACGCGGCCCAGCGTCGGGCGCGACAGCGTCGCCAGAATCCGAAGAAGAGTCGTCTTGCCCGCGCCGTTCGGCCCCAGCAGCGCGACGAACTCGCCCTCGGCGATGTCGAGTTCGACGCCGCGCAGGACGCGCAGGAGGCCGAAGGTCTTGACAAGGGAATGGGTTTCAATCATTCCACTGTTCGATCAACTTCGCCTTCAGTTTTGCCCGCTGCCGTTCGTATTCTTTCTCCGACATCTCGCCCGCCTCGAACTTGTTGTCGAGGTCGGCGATGGCTTTTATCAAGCCGTCGCGGTCAGCGGGCAGAGCGGCTGACGGGGCGCGGCGCGAAAAGAGCCACCAGCCCAACCCGGCCACGGCCAATGTAAGGCCTGCGCCGCCGACGATCAGATTGCGCCGATCGACGATGACCGCCGGACTGCTTCCACCGGCGCCGCCGGCGAGATTGAAGGTGAGTGTACTGCCCGCCGCGAGGTTCGTCGCCGTGTAATTTTGGAACTGAGTCCCCTGTACATCACGCACGCCGGTCGGCTGGAGTTGATCGCTCGACACTTTCACGCCGAGGCCGGGCACGAGCACGTTGGCCGTCGCAACAGGGAAGGGCACTTTCTGCGAGAAGGCCAGCTGGCCGTCGTACGGGAGCGAGAATGAGACGAGGATTTGCTGACTGCCTCCGCCGGGAAGGATAGGAGTAGTGAGCGAGAAGCCCGTCGGCGTCTCCCTGTAGTCGCGGCCGGCTGTGGCGTTTTGAATGCTTAGATTCTTCGCGCCCGGCGGAAGTTCGAACTGAAGTCCGGCGTCGAGGCTCAACGTTTTGTCGCCGGTGTTCGACATGATGAACAACTCGCCGACGACCGCGCCCGCGCCGGAGAAATCAAAGAAGATGTGCATCCGATCGACACGCAGGAACGACGTGTCTGTCGTGACCTCGTATACCTTCAGCGGCACATCGAGTTTAGCCGAGTCGCCCTGAAATGAGGCGACGTCCGAACTGTAAGGCACGCCGCCATAATCGGTCGTCACGATGAACGCGCGGCCCGGAATGTAGAGCACGTCGCCGAAGGTGAAACTGCCGTCGGCCTGAAGCGTTTCGGTGACGGTCGTCGCCAGTTGAAATTGATCGAAACCGTACAGCACGACGTCAAGCCCGCTCGGCTGCCGGCCGCCGGCCGTGCCGTTGGTGACGCTCCCGGTGATCGTGCCGTGAGCTTCGGCGGGCTTCGCGCCGGGCGCGAGGTAGTCGTAAGAGAACGTGCGAATGTAATCGGCGACCGACCACCGTTCATCGTCCGTCAGCGAATCGGCATACGCCGGCATCGCCTGTCCCTGACCGTCGCGAATCGCGTTGAACAGATCGGTCTGGCTTTTCGCGGCCAGCGTCGCCGGATCGCCGAGATCGGACAATGGCCGGCCTGACGACGCCATGGGCCCGTCGCCCTTGCCGCGCTCGCCGTGACACTCGGCGCATTTCGCGCCGTAGATCGCTTTGCCGGCATCCACCGACGATTGCGGCGCGTTCAGCGTGAAAAGAAAGAACGTCACATCCCAACGCTGGGCCTCGGTCAGCGAATCGGCGAAGGGCGGCATGAGCCGATCGATTTTCCCTTTCGTGATCGTGTCGAACCACTTCGCCGGGGTCGCATTGCGAGCGAGCGCCGGGTCGGTGAAGTTCGCCGGAGGGAACTGCAACTGCGCGGCCATCTGCCCGTCGCCCGCGCCCTTCTCGCCGTGACATTGAGCGCAGTGCTGCGCGAACAGCGCCGCGCCCTTCGCCGCAGACGGAGGAATCGACGGGTACCCCAGACCCGAGTACGCGACGGCAGGCGCGGCGGATGTGGAGGCGGGCGCAACTGAAGTGGCGGTCAGCGGACCGCCGCTGCTACCGGGAGGCGGCGTGATGTCTCCGGCGAGGGAACAGGCAGACAGAAGAATCGCCGCGAGCGCGGCGATTGAGAGCGAAAAGGCCCAGCGCAAGATCATACCTCCGCGGGCGCGGCGAGGGCCGCCCCACATTTCCCGCAGAACTTGTCGCCGGCAACATGGGCCTGGCCGCAATTCGAGCAAGTCAGATCGAGCGCCGTTCCACACTTTGAGCAGAACTTGTCGTCGGCGTGGGCCGGCGCTCCGCAATTGTGACAAGTAATCGCGGCTATCTTACCTCGCGTGGCGGCGACGGCCCTTTCGATGTCGGCGTCCGAGCGACCGCGAGAGTCGCCTTTACCGCGTGGGTCGCTTCGGCTTCGTCGCGCCGCGATCGCGGCCTCGACCTGCATCTCGACATCGTCCGCGTCGTGGCCGTTTACGCCGAGCGCGTCTAGCTGCCGGAGAATCTCGACGCCCTGACCGACCAGCGCGGCGCGTTGCGGCTGATAATCCTCGTCAACGGTCTTGCCGGTGGCGTGATCGAAATCCAGATCGCCCAGAGCGGTCAACACGCTTTCGCGTTCGGCCAACAGCACGTCGGCCGTGCCGGGCGCGTGCTCGCGCTCACGGACGCGATCGAGAATCGGGCGAGCCACAAACGCGGCGACGACGAGCAGAAGGGCGAGGGCGAGAAGGAGGGAGCCCGAATCCATTGATTGATTTCTGATGGGTGATTGCTGATTTCTGATTGACGGTCAATCAACAATCAGAGATGAGCAATCAGAAATGTCTATTTCAACAGCGGTTAGATCACTGCCGCCAACTCCGCCTGCGTCGTCGGCCCGATCTTGGTCGAGACAAGTTTGCCGTTTTGGT
>JACQED010000314.1 GCA_016200785.1 Chloroflexota bacterium | reverse complement strand
TGACGTCGGCACCAGCGGCGGCATTTGGGGACTGACCGTCGGCTACGGCATGATGGTTGGTGGCGAGGCGCGCGCCGTCGAGCGGATGCGTTCCGTCTTCGAGACTCTCGCCCCGGCGAAAGATCAAGGCTGGGGCCGCGTGGGGCCGAGCGGTTCGGGTCACTACGTCAAGATGGTTCACAACGGCATCGAGTACGGCATGATGCAGGCCTACGCCGAGGGCTTTGACATTCTTCACGCCAAGAAAGAATTCAACCTCAACGTCGGGCAGATCTCCGAGATGTGGCGTTACGGCACAGTCATTCGGTCGTGGCTGCTCGACCTGGCCGCCGCCGCGCTCAAAGACGATCCCGAACTCAAAGACCTCAAGGGCTTCGTCTCCGACTCGGGCGAGGGCCGCTGGACGATCATGGACGCGATCGACCTCGACGTGCCGACTCCGGTCATCACGCTGTCACTGTTCGCCCGCTTCTACTCGCGCGACAACGGCGACTACGCCAACAAAGTGCTGGCGGCGCTGAGAAATCAGTTTGGGGGACATGCGGTGAAAAAAGTCCAGTAGTCGGATAGTCGAACAGTCAAGTAGTCAAGTAATCGTCAGTCGTTGGTCGACACTTTTGCAGCCGACGCCCGACTACGCGACGACTTGACCCCATGACGACATGACTAATGACCACTCGCCTCTTCCTCATCCGCCACGCCGAGACGACGCTGAGCGTCGAAGATCGGTTCGCCGGTTCGACCGACGTCTTGCTCTCGGATCGGGGGCGCGAGCAAGTGCGGGGCTTGGCACATCGGCTGGCGACGTTTCGCCCCGCCGCGATTTACGCCAGCCCGATGAAGCGCACGGTCGAGACCGCCCAGATTCTATCTGCGCCTCACGGCCTCCCCGTTCAGACCGACGCTCGCCTGCGCGAGATCGATCATGGCCGCTGGGAGGGGTTGACGCGCAAAGAAGTGGAGGCGCAGTTCCCGATGGAGTCCGGCATGTGGATCGCTGACCCATACAACTTCGCGCCCATCGGCGGCGAGACGGGACGGGCGGTCGTCGAGCGCGCCGTGCCCGCGATCAAAGAGATCGTCGCCGCGCACCCGAACGAATTGATCTTCGCCGTTTCGCACAAGGCGACGATCCGACTGATCATCGGTTACTTTCTCGGCATCGATCTCAAAGGCTACCGTGACCGGCTCGACCAGCGCCCGGCGTGCCTCAACGCGCTCGTATTGTATAATCGGGATTCGGCCACGAATTTCACGAATTTCGCGAACCCGATTCAATTCGTTCAATTCGTGGCTCTGCTGAAAAAAGCCCAATCTCACCGCAGAGATCGCAGAGAACGCGGAGAGCACGGCGGAAAACTCAGCGCACTCCGCGAACTCTGCGGTTGAATCCGAGTTCTTTCAGTGGAGCCATTCGTGCAATTCGTGGCAAGAAAACTCGTCGCCAAAGGATAAACGGATATGCCTGATACTCCCGAAAACCCTCTCCGCGAAGGTCTGCGCGTTGACCGCACCGCGCCCCCGAACACGGTCGTCATCTTCGGCGCGTCGGGCGACCTGACCAAGCGCAAACTCGTCCCGGCGCTGTACAACCTCGCGCTCGAACGGCTCTTGCCGGCAGGCTTCGCCGTCGTCGGCTTCGCCCGGCGCGAAATCTCCGACGAGGCTTTCCGCGCGCAAATGCTCGAAGGCGTGAATCAATTCTCGCGCAACCGCCCCGCCGACGCGACGGTGTGGGCCAACTTCGCCGCCGGGATGCGCTACCATCAGGCCAACTTCACCGACGTCGAAGGTTTTCACCGCCTCGCGACGCTCCTCGACGAGATCGACCGCACGCGCGGCACCGCGGGCAATCGGCTGTTTTACCTCGCCACGCCGCCCGATTATTATCCCGCCATCCTCGCCAACCTGGGCGCGGCGGGCTTGACGGCGCAAAACACCAACGGGCGCGGCTGGGCGCGCGTGATCATCGAAAAGCCGTTTGGCCGCGATCTGGCGACGGCGCGCGATCTGAACCAGAAGGTCCACGCCGTCCTCGACGAGTCGCAAATCTATCGCATTGACCACTACCTCGGCAAAGAGACGGTGCAGAATATTTTGGTTCTGCGCTTCGCCAACGGCATCTTCGAGCCGCTGTGGGATCGGCGCTACGTCGATCACGTGCAGATCACGGTGAGCGAGGCCGTCGGCGTCGAAGGCCGCGCCGGATTCTACGAAACGGCCGGCGTGATTCGCGACATCATCCAGAATCACATGTTGCAACTGATGACGCTGGTCGCGATGGAACCGCCGGTCGCGTTCGAGGCGACCGCTGTCCGCGACTAGAAAGTCAAAGTCCTGCGCGCCATCCGGCCCATCGAACCGGATCAGGTGAATGAGTTCATGGTGCGCGGGCAATATGGCGAAGGCTCGGTCGGCGGCAGGCGCGTCCCCGGCTACCGTCAGGAGCCGAACGTCGCGCCGGAGTCGATCACGGAGACCTTCGCCGCTTTCAAGTTCTACGTGGACAACTGGCGTTGGGCCGGCGTGCCGTTCTATCTTCGCTCCGGCAAGCGCATGCCCCGCCGCGTCACCGAGATCGCGATCCAGTTCAAGCAGGCGCCGCTTGCCTTTTTCGGATCGGAGGCGACCGCCGGCCTCGGCCCGAACGTTCTCGCGCTTCGCATCCAACCCGACGAGGGCATCGCGCTCAAATTCGGCACCAAAGTCCCCGGTCCAACGGCGCAGATTCGCTCGGTGACGATGGACTTCCGCTATGGCGCGCTGTTCGGCGGCGAGCCGCCCGAGGCTTACGAGCGCCTGCAACTCGATTGCATGTTGGGCGACTCAACCCTCTTCGCGCGTTCCGACGAGGTCGAAAGCGCGTGGGAGTTGATCACAAAGATTCTGGCAGGCTGGTCGGCCAGGCCGCCGGTCGGTTTCCCGAATTACGAGGCCGGGACGTGGGGGCCGGAGGAGGCCGACACGTTCATGGAAAAAGACGGCCGGGCGTGGAGGAAACCGTGATGTTCACCGCGCCGCCTCGCTCGGTCGCCGTCCCGGCGATCGAGCGCGAACTGATGAATCTGTGGAAGTCGTTCGGCGAGTCTCAGCCGCCCGACGCCCCGGCGGTCGCCCGCGCGCTGGTCGCCAACCTCGTCGCTTTCGTCCCGACGACGGGCCTCGCCGACGGCGCGACCGAGACGCTGGCCAAGGTGATGCGCCGTCATCCCTGCCGCGCGATCGTGCTGACCGTCGATCCGGCTTTGACCGATGGCGAGGCGCAAGCGAGTGTCGCCCTCGCCTGCCAGATGGTCGGCGGCTGGCAAATGTGCTGCGAGCACATTACCTTGACCGCGAACGGCCTCGACGAAGACCAACTGCCCGGCGCGACCCTGCCATTGCTCGTCACCGACCTCCCCACGTTTCTGTGGTGGCTCGGCGATCCGCCCTTTGGCTCCGAAGGTTTCGTGCGCCTCGCCGAGTCGTCGGATCGCATCGTCGTCGACTCCGCCGCCTTCACGGATCCTCTGGGCACGTTCACCGAACTCGCGGTCGAGGTTGCCACTTACGGACACCGCACCGCCTTCACCGATCTGAACTGGGCACGGCTCACGCCGTGGCGCGCGATGGTTGCCAGCCTCTACGACTCTCGCGACTGGCGGCCTCGTCTCGATCAACTTGATACGGTCACGATCGAGATCGGCGGCTCCGCGCCCCGCTCGCCGGCCAACCCGGCCGCCGCTTCGTTGATCCTCGGCTGGCTGGCCTCGCGACTCAAATGGGCGGTGGAGCGCCGGGCGACAAACGCGGAGGGCGGCGGCCTGAGCATAACCCTGCGCGCCGGCTCGCGACCCATCGCCGGACAGATCAATTTCACTTCGTCTGCGCCACCGGGACGCCTCGCCTAGCTGCTTCTCAAAGGATCCTCTGCGAGTTTCCTCGTCACCCGCTCCTACGACGCGCCCCGCGCCGAAACGCGCGTCACGGTAGGCGGCGGCCAACCGATCGTGCGTCTCGCGCAGTACGAGCATCGCAGTGAGGCGGAACTGCTGGCTGAGGAAATGGAACAGTTGGGCAGAGATCGGGTCTACGAGGAGGCGTTGGAGATGGCGGAGGATCTCAGGGGATAGGAATTGGGAAAATGCGGCCCCCGCCAAATGGCGTGTTGCGGATTGGGGCGGGGAGGGGGATAATGGCGCGACAGTGGAGGTAGCGAAATGAGTGTTGTAACTCTTGAAGGCGTCGTGGATCACGGCCAGATACGCCTGAAGTCCAATATTCGTTTGCCGGAGAAAACGAAGGTGTATGTAGTTGTGCCTGATGTCCAGATCGAGCAAGTTGCTCACATCTTCAGCCCTCGCTTGGCGCATCCCGAACAGGTCGTAGATTTCAAGATGGAAGTCGTTGTGAGATCGGCCAATGCCAGCCTATGATTAGCCTTCAATACACTTTCGCCGTCGGCTCGAATCGAATCGTGTTGGCTTTGACTCGGCATTGGGTCGCCGTATTTCTGATCGCCTGGGGATTGTTCGTCGGCGCGCCGTGGCTGGCTCCGGTGTTCATGAGGGCGGGCCTGCCCGGCGCGGCGAATACGATTTATCTCATCTACAGCACCCAATGTCACCAACTGCCCGAACGTTCCTTCTTCCTCTTCGGGCCGAAAGCGATGTACTCGCTTCAAGAAATCCGCGCTGTGTGGCCGTACTCCGCCGAAGTCGTCGGCCTGCGGCGATTCATCGGCAATGATGAAATGGGCTGGAAGGTCGCGTGGTCGGATCGCATGGTTTCGATGTGGACTTCGATCTGGTTCGGCGGGCTGCTGTACGCGATCCTCGGCAAGCGAATGAAGCCTCTTCCGGTGTGGGCCTTCGTCTTGATGACGGCCCCAATGGCGATAGACGGCAGCACGCACTTCCTCGCCGACATCACCGGCCCCGCCTTCGGCGCTGGGTTCCGCGACACGAACGCCTGGCTCGCCGCCCTCACGGGCAATGCCTTCACTCCCACGTTCTACGCAGGGGATGCCATCGGCTCGTTCAATTCGTGGATGCGGCTGGTGACCGGCGCCCTGTTCGGCCTCGGCTCGGCATGGGTCTCACTTCCGTACCTCGACGAATTCTTCACCGACGCGCGGGTTGCAATTGAGGAGAAATTCGTCCGCGCCGGCATCGCGGCCTAGATCGAGTTTCATTCACCGAATTTAACCGCAAAGGCGCGAAGAACGCGAAGATGCAAATCCTTTGCGCCCTTCGCGGCTTCGCGGTTCGCTTTCCCGTTTAGCACGTAATGCGCCCCCGTGTCCTGGTCATCAACTTCGATCCCCAAGTCCAGCCCGGCCGCAAACTCTCACAATCTCTCGGGTGGAATGACCCGCACAGCCTCGAACAGCAATACATCGCCGACGTAGCCGAGGCAAGTCACGGCGTCGTCGAATACGAGGTCATCGAGCGGATCGAGGCCGACGAGTTTCCGGTGAAGGCCGACGGCTTTCGCTACACCGCCGACTCATTTCTCTCCGCGTGGCGGCGAGGATCGGGTTTCCACCAGCCCGACGGCGTGGATTATCGGCGTATCGTCGAGCAATTCAAAATCGTACCACAGGTCGAGTCGCGGCGCATTGACGAGGTGTGGCTGCTCGGCTTCCCGTACGCCGGTTTCTACGAATCGATCATGGTCGGGCACGGGGCGTTCTGGTGCAACGCGCCGCCGATAGAGATGGCCTGCCGGCGCTTCGTCATCATGGGCTTCAACTACGAGCGCGATGTGGGCTGCATGCTCGAAGACCTCGGCCACCGAACTGAATCGATCATGGAGGAAGTGTACCGGCGGGCGGGGGGCGAGAATCTGTGGGAGCGTTTCACCCGCTACGACAAAACTGCGCCGGGCCGCGCCGAGGTCGGCAACATGCACTTCGCGCCGAACAGCGAGCGCGACTACGACTGGGGCAATCCGCGTCCGGTAATCTCACGCGCCGATGACTGGCTCGATTTTCCAAATCTCACCGGCAAATCACGCCGGATGACGTGCGCCGACTGGGGGAATGGCGACATGCGGGCGCATCACCTGTGGTGGTTCGAGAGGCTGCCTCACGTGGAGGGGGAGACGGGTGAGGTGAAGAATGATTGGTGGAGTTACGTAGTGGGTCCGAATAGGGTGGGTGAGGAGAGTGGATCCCCGTGACCGCTCCTTATTTGCCAGAAGTGGGGGAAGAAGGTGAAATGAATAAATGGGAATTCGCTGAAGTCGTCCTGAATACTCCAAGCGAGGGAGCCTCATTGCTGACTTTGGGGCTTCAAAAGGGCAGTGCCATCGCAATAATATATGGCGAACCCAAAGGGCCGGGCAAGATTGCCGTCGGAGAAATCCACATCGCCATTGCCGAAATGGGACTGAACGGATGGGACCTGATAGGTTCGACGGAGTCCTTTCAGCCCAACGGATGGCTAACAACCCGATGGCTATTTAAGAGACCCAAGAAATAGACGCGGCTTCGCTGAGTGGAGTAGAGGATGGGCGACCGACGACTACGCGGCGAGGGGTAGTTTGCGCGTGGTCAGCACGTCGGCAGGCGCGAGCCAGGGAACCTGATCAGGAGCCAGCGCCATCCCCCGGTTGCCGAGCAGGGCATAATGGGCGCGGCCGCCGGCCCGAATTTCAAACCGCACCTGTCGCGGATCGAGCAAATCCCAGCCGCTGTCGGTCAGGGCGCAGTCAATCAACACACGGGAGAAGGCTTCGGGGTTGTTGGGCATGGCGTCTATGACCCGGCGAATTCCAGCGTCAGATCGCGCAAGTTGATCACTGCGCCTGTGCGAGTCAGGAAATCCATTCCCAGAATACCGTAGATGGCGAAGCCGTAATCCATTCCGCCAACTTCGATCTCGAAATTCTCAAGCCCCCGCGTCTCAACCTGCAATCGCTCGACATTGCGCGTGAAGACCACCTCGCTCCCGCCAATGCCGCCGATCGCGTGCAAAGTATCCTCGGGTTCGGGCGCGACGCCGAGTGGCGCAAGCCGGTCCGCCTGGAAAACGGAGCTGGCCGAGCCGGTGTCAACCAGCACGCCATCAATTTCCAAAGTCACCCCGCGAAAGGTAATGGTAACGGTCACGAACGGCAGGTCATCCTGAAGGTTGAGCCGCATTGTTCCTCCTGATGCCCGACCACGGCCTTTCGAGAATCTCCAACACTTCGCGGCGCGTGTGGACGAAGTATAGTTCGCGCTGGGGAAACTGCCGGTGCAGTTCACGATAGCGGCGCATGGCCGCCGCCCCGTCGGCGCATGTTTCGAGAGCGGCGATCTTGTCAATCAGTCGCCGTTGGCCCTCGGTGTGCGCTTCGAGTGCCTCGATGACCAACCACTGCTCCGGGTACGTTTTGCGAATTTCTGCCCAGATCATTTCGACCTCCTTCACTTCCCCCCGATCATCCTCTTCAACCCCGCCTCATCCACCGTCGCCACCCCTAAACTCCTCGCCTTCTCCAACTTACTCCCCGCCGCTTCGCCGACGACGAGGTAATCGGTCTTCTTGCTCACGTTGTCGGTGACCTTGCCGCCTGCGTCTTGAATCAACTTCCTTGCATCGTCGCGGCTGAGGGTCGGCAGAGTCCCGGTGATGACGAAGGTCTTTCCGGCGAGGAAGCCGGCGGTCGCGCCTTTCGGCTTCGGTTCAGCCTTCGGCCACACGCCCGCCTTCTTGAGTTTGTCCAGCACCTTCTTGTTGCCGGGCCGCGCGAACCACTCGACGACGGCCTCCGCCGTGCTCGGCCCGACGCCCTCGACGTCCTGCAACTGATCAACGGTCGCCTTGCGCAGAGCGTCGAGCGATCCGAAGTGCACGGCCAGATCGCCGGACATCACATAGCCCACGCCGTGAATGCCGAGCGCGGAGATCAGTTGAGCGAGAGGACGGGACTTGCCCGCCTCGATTGACGCCAGAAGGTTTTGTGCCTTCTTCTCGGCGAAGCCTTCAAGTTTCAAAAGTTGTTCGCCGGTGATCGAGAATACGTCGGCGATATCCTTCACCAGTTTCTCGGCCACGACCTGCTCGGAAATCCTGGTGCCGAAACCCTCCATGTCCATCACCGCGACGAAGTGCTCGACGTTGCGCATGAGTTGATCGGGGCAGGCGGCGTTGACGCAATAATATGCGACTTCGCCCTCGAACTGCTCGACCGCCTCGCCGCAGGTGGGGCATTTCTTCGGCGGCTTGTAGACCTTCTCCTTGCCGGTGCGCGCATCGGGGAGCGGGCCGACGACGTAGGGTATCACGTCGCCCGCCCGCTTTAGAAGAATCGTGTCGCCGAGGCGGATGTCCTTCTCTGCGATGTAGTCGAAGTTGTGCAGGGTGGCCTGCTTCACCGTGACGCCGCCGATTTCGACCGGCTCGAGGAGGGCGGTCGGCGTGAGCACGCCGGTACGCCCGACGTTGATGCCGATGTCCAGCAGTTTCGTCGTCACCTCGCGCGCCGGGAACTTGAAGGCGATCGCGCCGCGCGGGTCTTTGCCGACCACACCGAGTTCGGCGGCCAGCGCGAGGTCGTCAATCTTGATCACCATCCCGTCGGTTTCGTAGTCGAGCCTGTCGCGCTTGTCAACCCACGCCTCGCAATAGGCGATGGCTTTGTCGAGCGAGTCGAATCGCTTCGCGACATCAGTCACCGGGAAGCCGAGGGCGCGCAGATATTCAAGTGTTTCCCATTGCGTTGGGATACTTCCGTTTTCCATTTCGACAATCGCGTAGCACAGCAGAGTAATGGGGCGGGCGGCAGTCAGTTTCGGGTCGAGTTGCCTCAGAGCTCCGGCGGCGGTGTTGCGCGGATTGACGAAGGTTCGTGCGCCGGCGGCGGCCAGCCGCGCGTTCATCGCCTCGAACTTTTCAGGCGGAATGAAAGCCTCGCCGCGAACGACTAACATAGGTGGAGGGCTAAAGGAGGAAGGATGATTCTTCATCCTTCCGCCTTCCGACTTCTGAATTGGAATGCGCAGCGGCACCGCCTTCACCGTCTTGAGATTCTCTGTGACTACTTCTCCTACTTCGCCATCGCCGCGAGTCGCGCCGAGCGTGAACAGGCCATTCTCGTAATGCAGGACGACGGTCAGCCCGTCGATCTTCGGTTCGACGACAAACTTCGCGCGCTCCACCCGATCGTCGAGTTTGGCGATGCGCTCGAACCAGGCCCGCACGCCGTCGGCGTTGAAGGCGTTGCCAAGACTCAGAATGGGCGCAGGATGGCGCGACTTCTCGAACTTTTCCACCGGCTCGCCGCCTACGCGTTGTGTCGGTGAGTCGGGCGTGATTAATTCAGGGTGGGCCGCCTCGATCTCGCGCAGTTCGTTGATCAACTCGTCGAACTGCGCGTCCGAGATGAGCGGCGAGGCCAGAACGTGGTAGCGGTAATTGTGAAACTGGATTTCTTGTCGTAGTTCGCCCGCGCGGGCGGCGAGGTCTTTTGGCATGGAGAAGATTATATCTGAATTTCGCCAGATCGTTGATTAGCAGTTGCAATTTGAAAGCGCTGTCTGTACAATCGGCGGTGGTGAAAGTGCAATCTCTGCTGTAATCACGAATGGCACGAATAGGCGAATGCCACGAATATCGTTGTGCCGCCTTTACAAGCCATTCGCGAAATTCGTCCATTCGTGGAATTCGTGATAACCCGCGCTCGATAAATGCCTGACTCTGCCGAACCCGTGATTACGGCCAACGCTCGCTTCTATCGCGCCCTCGGAAATGCGGACTTGGAGGCGATGTCGCTGCTCTGGCTTCACTCCGACGAGTCCGCCTGTGTTCATCCCGGCTGGTCGATGCTCGAAGGCTGGGAATCGATCCGGCAAAGTTGGGAGGCGATCTTCGAAAATCAGGGGCCGTTTCGCGTCTGGCCGGGGGAAGTGAGCGTCCACCTCGACGGCACGACGGCATGGGTGACGTGCATCGAAAACATTGACACGTCGCGCGAACTCACCGACGTTCTCGTTCAGACGCAGGCGACCAACATCTTCCGCATGACCGGCGGCGAATGGAAGATGATCCACCATCACGCCTCGCCTCTGCCGACGGGCAGCGGGTCGGGGGAAGAGAGGCGAATTTCGCCGAACTAGAAAATGGAAATCAAGGAAACAAGGGAACGAAAGGAACTCTGCTCGCTCTGAAATCCAGTTCCCTTATTTCCTCGTTTCCTTCAGTTCCTGATGCTAAATCGTGTTCGCGATTATTCCCTAATTCTCTCCGGCGCGCTCATTCAGGCGCTATGCATGGATCTCTTTCTCGTGCCGGGCCGATTGGCCGCCGGCGGCGTGAGCGGGCTGGCGCAGATCGTCAACCGCTATACCGGCTGGCCTATCGGCGTCATGGTGATCGTCGCGAACATTCCACTGTTCGCGCTCGGCCTGCGTTATCTCGGCGGACGACGATTCCTTGCCCGTACCATCACGGCGGTCATCGCCTACGCCATTTTGCTCGACACTTTGCGACTCGTTTTGCCCGCAGGCCTCACGCCCGACCCGGTGCTCAACTCGCTTTACGGCGGTGTGCTCGGCGGAATCGGGATGGGCCTCGTCTTTCGCGGGCAGGGCACGAGCGGCGGCACCGACATTCTGGCGCGTCTTCTCGGCCGCTGGCGCGGCATCCCGCTCAGTCAGAGTTATCTCATCACCGACGCCGCCGTTGTTTTGTTCGCCGGCCTCGCCTTCAGCTGGGAACTTGCGCTGTACGCCCTGGTCGCTCTGTATGTGTCGGGCGTCGCCGCCGAGCTGGCCGCCGAGGGGAGAGGCATCGTCCGCACGGCGACGATCATCTCGGCTAAGCCTGAAGCGATCGCCGAACAGATCCTCGCCGACTTGGAGCGCGGCGTGACGATGTGGCCGGGCGTGGGAATGTATTCCGGCGAGGAGCGCCGCATTCTGTTCTGCGTCGTCAGCCGCGCCGAAGTCAATCAACTCCAAGCCATCATTCACGGCATTGACCCCGCCGCGTTCGTCGTCATCGGCCAGGCGCACGAGGCGCTGGGGGAGGGATTCAGGCCGCTAACAAAAGGAGCATAGGAAGAAGATGAGTGAGGCAATCTGGCGTTACGATCGTCTCTCGTGGCTCGAAATGAAAGCCGCCATTGACCGGCGGCCACAACCCGTCGTGGCTGTGCCCATCGGCGCGGTCGAAGATCACGGGCCGCACTTGCCGATCTCGACCGACAACGACATCCTCGACGCGGTGTTGGCCGAGTGCGGCCGGCGTGCAGAGGGCGACTTGCTCGTCCTGCCGACGATCCCCTTCGGCCTCGACGAGCATCACCTGGATTGCCCGGGCACGATTGCGATTGACATCCAGACCTGCATCGCGTATCTTTCACAGACGGCCATCTCCGTTGCCAGACACGGCTTCACCCACCTCCTGATCGTCAACGGGCACGGGTCGAACGCTTCGATCTGCGACCTCGCGGCGCGGCAGGTCGTGCTGGCGACCGGCGTCATCTGCGCCGCCACGACGATCAACGCGGCAGTCAGCCCGGCGCTCGTCAACGACGCGCTCGAAGCCGGACGCAAAGGCGGCTACGGCAGCATCGGCCACGCCTGCGAATACGAAACGGCGATGATGCTGAAAATTCTGCCGGAGCGGGTGCAGATGGATAAAGCGCCGCGCGACATCGGCCAACTCAAGCTCAAGTATTTCAACTGGGATCACCCCGAGCCGAGCGCGTATTCGTGGCAGGATTGGTGGTCGCGCTTCTCGAAAGAGGGCGTCGTCGGCGACGCCAGCGCGGCCACGGTCGAGTACGGAGAGAAGATGTTCGAAGTGACCGTCGAGCGCTTCGTCGAACTCGTGCGTGAGTTCAGAACGATTCCAATACGCGACCGGGTTGATCATCACTGAAGCGTATCGCGTATCGCCAATCGCCTATCGTGGGCGCTAGAGAGACGGGTCAGCGATATGCCACATGCGATATGCGATAAGCGCCTATGAACGGCCGCCAACGTGTCCTCCGCGTTCTGCGCGGCGAGCCGGTGGATCGCGTGCCGCGCGGTGAAGTCCGGCTCGACGATGAATTCGTCCGCGCGCTGATGGGCTTCCGCCGCCGCCGCGCCGTCATCGGACGAGTCGAGCAGAATGCGACCATCGCCGCGCTTAATCTCGATCTGATCACCATTGACGCCGGAACGGCAGCGCAAGGACTCTCGGCCGAAGTAGACAAAGCCCAACTGCACGGCGTTGGCGAGTGGCGTGGCTCCGGGCTGGCCGTATTCGTCCGCGTTGACGGGCCGTTCAATCGCCTCGTGGCGGGGCTGGGGCCGGAGGAGACGCGGCACTGGCTCGACGGCCTGCGCAAGAGTCCTTTCAGCCCGCCCGAAATGGCGGCCGCTCAAACGCGCCGCGCAATGGATCGCGCGGCCGGGGCGGGCGCCGACGCCGTTCTCATCGCCGACGATCATCGGCAGATCACGCCGGAACTCGCTTCGCCGGAACAGGTGCGCCGTTATTACCTCCCGGCGCTCCAGATGAGCATTCGCTCGGCGCGCGCGCATCGTCTGCCGGTGTTTCTTCACCTTGCCGATTGGCTCTGGCCCGCGCTTGACGAACTCGCTTCGCCGGTCCCGGACGGACTGCAAGGATTGGCCGGCGTGCCACTTGACGAAGTGCGCGCGCGAGTCAGCCCGGCGATCTGTTTGTGGGGCAACGTCGCCCCCGAATGGCTTGCAGGGCCGCGCTCGTCTGATGAGATTGAGGCCGAGGCGCGGCGGTTGCTCTTGGCCGGCGGGTCGCGCTATCTCTTCGGCACGGCGTCCGGCTTGCGGGGCGACATGAACGTGCAAACCGTGCTGAGCTTGTTCGATGCCGTCGCGAGTGTCTCTGCCGCGCCGGATGTCGGTATCTGAACAGGAGATCCACCATTGTCTGAATCACAGTCTGACGCTCTGCCCCTCGTCGTCGAGGGACTCTCCTTCAGGTATCATAGCCGCCCTGAGCCGGCACTGCGCGACGTTTCGTTTTCCGTCAGGCGCGGCGAAATCCTGTTGATCGCCGGATCGAGCGGCTCGGGCAAGACCACGCTCATTCGCTGCATCAACGGCCTGATACCGAGAAGCTACAGAGGTGAGTTGACTGGCCGGATCGTGATTGACGGACAGGATACTTCCCGCTGGCCATTGTCCCGGATTTCCGAGCACGTCGGCACGGTATTGCAGGACCCGGAGCGGCAGATTCTTGGCACGAAAGTGATCAACGAGGTCGCTTTTGGGCTGGAAAACCTGGGCCGGCCACGAGAGGAGATCGCGCAACGCGCCGAGGCGGCGCTGGCCTATCTGAAGATTTCTCATTTGCACGACCGTGAGACAGTCGGCCTATCCGGCGGCGAGAAACAAAAGGTCGCGCTGGCCGGTGTGCTGGCCATGCGCTCCCACATACTGTTGTTGGATGAACCGTTAGCTTCACTAGATCCGGCCAGTGTCCTCGAAACGCTGGGGATGGTTCGTCGTTTGGCTGATGAAGGACTCACGGTGATCATGATCGAACACCGGGTCGAAGATGTGCTGAAGATTCATCCTGATCGGGTCTTGTTCATGACGGATGGGCAAATCCGTTACTTTGGGTCGGTTGAGGGGTTAATTAACGTGGTGGATTACCACGAAGTAAAGTTGCCGGCCGGAATGATCATGGAGCGGGCAGCTGCCGATCCGGCTCCAGCCGAGATTGAGTCTCCGGCCAGCAGGGTTACCGGCCCGTCCGAGCCGCTGGTGCGCTTTGAAGACGTGGCCTATGGGTATGAAAGCGAGACCCAAATATTGCACGGAATCTCACTAGATATCCATCCCGGTGAAGTAATCGCTATCTTGGGGCCAAACGGGGCGGGCAAGACCACTCTTGTAAAACATGCCATCGGCTTGCTCAGGCCCCAGTCGGGTAGGGTGCTGGTAGGCGGCAAGGATACCCGCGAAGCCAGCGTGGCGCAGATCGCCGCGACGTTGGGGTATGTTTTCCAAAGCCCCAGCCACATGTTGTTTGCCCCCACCGTGCGCGAAGAATTGGCTTTTGGTCCGGCCAATCTCAAGCATCCGCCCGCCGAAATCGAAAAGGAGGTGCAAGAAGCCCTATCCATCGTCAATCTAGCTGACAAAGAGCACGATCCCCCGCTGGCGCTGTCCTTTGGCCAACAGAAGCGGGTCACGATCGCGGCAATCCTCGCTATGCGCTCCCGCATTCTGGTGATGGACGAACCAACCGCCGGGCAGGATTACAAGAACTACATGACGTTCATGGATGCCATCCTGCAATTACCCGGCTTTGAGGCCGTCCTGTTTATCACCCACGATGTGGATCTGGCCGTCATCTTTGCCTCTCGAGTGATACTTATCGCCGAAGGCCGGGTGGCGGCCGATGGCAAACCGGAAGAAGTACTGCGCGATCCCCAATTGATCAGGGATTGCCGACTGGTCTCTACTTCTCTGCTGGAAGCCAATTTGGAGCATTTGCCGCGAACCGGCCGATTCTTGAGAGCCGAAGCGCTGGCCCACATTCAGTAACCCCTCAGGAGGAAAATCTTATGGATCGCATACTGTGGTCAGTCATTGGAGCGTTGGTCGTCATACTGGTGGTTTTCCTGTTGCTCGTGTATGTCGGCGGCAACGTTCTCGGGGTGGACCGGCTCAAGACCGGCGCCAATCCGATCTTACGATTTGTCTTCGTAATCGTCGGGCTGGTGGCCGTCGGCGTCATCTACTACGCCGACAACGGTCTCGACGTTTACGGCAACGCCTTCCTGGCGAATCCCGCCTTCCTGCAGGCCAAGCCCGACGCGGTCAGAGCCTTCGTTCGCGCGGCCGCGCGCGGCTGGCGCGACGCCATCGC
>JACQED010000305.1 GCA_016200785.1 Chloroflexota bacterium | reverse complement strand
CGATCATCTATTGATCATACGTGACGTGTCGGCACTCAAATGCAAAGTCAACGGACATGAGTATGTGTTGGAGGCAGTGCTCGATCAGATTGAGCATCTCTTTGAACTCGAGAAGAATCACCAGCTCAAGCCAACCGCAATGATGGAAGTGCCGGTGTTCAGTCTGAAAACGGTGGCAGCCTAGAAAAGCAGTGCGTTTCAAATTCGCACCGGTGCACGCTGCCTGCGTTCGTACGACGGCATCTCACCGCACAATTACGCTCCCTATCGAAACAGCCTGCCCTCTGTCCAGCGTCATCACAACTTCCCCAGTCACCGTATCGTACAACCCAATTTCCAGCGTGTAGTCTCCCGGCGGCAGATCGGTTGGCAGCAGCACGCCGCGCGGGTCGCGGACTGTCTCATTCGATGTCCATGCGTCGGTTGGGCGCAGGCCGTTCACCGGCTCGGAGTCGCGCCCGAAAGCCAGCGAACCATCGGCGGCCAGCCCGTGCAGAAAGACGGTGTGTCGCCGCGCGATTCTTTCCGGCGGCGCGGTCCATTCGAGATGGACGCCGATGGCGTCGCCGGGCCGTGCTGAGACATGAACGGGACTCCAGCGCAACTTGAGACCGTTGGCGAACTCGGCGGTCGGCGCGTCGGCGGCCGGGGCGGGGAGGCGGTCGGCCGGCAGGAAAAGCGCGACGTGCGCGTTGCCAAACCATTGATCGTAAACGAGCGCCGAGCGTTCGCCCAGCCATCGGCCCGCCGCGTTGCGAACGTCGAACTGATCGATCCGGTAATCCAGCAGCCATACGCGCGAATGACCGGCGGCGATCGCCGCCAGTTCAGGCGCAAGCGCCTCGGGGGTGTAAAAGCCGAGATAGTATTCCGGCTCCGGACTTGGCGGCAGATACGCGTGAAGATAGCCCGGCATCCACGCCCAAACGTAGATCGCGGCATCGTTCGCCTGCGTGTGCCCGCGAAGCGCGGCGGCGACTGGGCGCCAATCCTCGGAGGGGTCGCCGGGATTGGCATAGTGACGAGCGAGGTTCAAGACCCAGTTCGCGGCGACGATCGCGGCCAGCGCAAGCCCGATGACACGCCACGTGGTTGATCGGCGCAGCAATCCACCCAATCCGGCGGCGGCGAGCAGAAGAAAGGGTGGGACGGAGTAAAGGAGAAAGCGGGGGAAGAAGAATTCGAGATAGTTGTTGAAGGCGAAGCCGGCGAGAAGCGGGAAAGCGATCAGGGAGAGAAGGAAATAGGGGAAATAAGGGAAACCGGAGATGTGAGGGGAGGGTGCGGGCGGTTTACAGAACAAGCCGACCAGCGCCATGGCCAGGAGCGCAGCCGCCGCTCCCCAGTACCCATTTCCTTCAGTTCCCTCGTTTCCGTGAGTTCCTTCCGTTCCCGCCCCCGGCCCCACCGCAAACTCCATCGCGTGCGCCCCGAAGAACTCCACCGGCCCGCGCAGTCCCGTGAAGACGCCCGTTTCCCCGCGCACCGCCGCGCTTGTCTTGGAAAAAGTCAGCGCCCAAAACGGGACCTGCGCGGCGGCGGCCAGCGCCAGGGCAGCGGTGAAATAAGCGAGGCGTGTGACGATAGACCGCGGACGACGGATGACAGCAGGCTGACCACCCGGCAGCGGATGATTGAGGACGGATGATTGCGAAGCGGCCCGGTGAGCCTGACGACTGACGACCAGCGCCGTCCACCCGGCCTGGACTGCGATCAGAAATATGGTGATGTAGTGCGCGCCGAGTGGAATCGCCAGTAAGAGTCCATACGCCATCCACCAGCCGAGTCGCTCCCGTCGCGACGAGAGCATTCTCAGCCAGAGGATAATGGACAGCGTCCCGCAAGCGGCCACGAGTGAGTAGGCCTTCGCTTCCTGGGAATAATAGACGAGCATCGGCGAGGCCGCAGCCAGCCCGCCGGCGATCAGGGCCGTCTGCCATCCGCCCCAGTCTCGCGCGAGGCGCAGCGTGGCGGCCACTGTAATCAAGCCGGCGTAAACTGAAAAAGCGCGCGTGGCAAATGCCGATGAACCGCAGACGCTCGCCCATGCGCCGAGGATCAGCCGATAGAACGGCGGATCGATGTCGGCGAGGCGCACCGCGTAGGCCGCATTCTCGAAAAAACCGAGTCTGGCGAAGAACAAGCTCAGCCCCTCGTCCCACCACAACGCGCGGAAGTCGAGATGGTAGAGACGAAGCGCAAAGGCGACGATCAGAATTGCGGTCGCGCCGATCCAGAAGCGCCCCAAGCGAGACATGACGCGGGATTCTATCACGCTTTGCAGTCCGATGATTCAACCCTGTATTGACGCCGCGCCATTTTGCAATTTGGGATTTGCGATCTTGAAATCTCCCACTTGCAATTTCCGCGTGGGGAGGTACAATCATCGCCGATGATGACTTATCAAGAAACACTCGATTACCTTTACAGCTTCACCGATTACGGCAGCCTGCGCACTTTTCGGTACTCAGCCGAGACCTTCGATCTCGGGCGGATGCGATCGTTGATGGCGGCGCTCGGCAACCCCCAGGAACAATATCCGATCCTGCACGTCGCCGGGACGAAAGGCAAAGGTTCGACTTCGGCGCTGTGCGCCAACGCCCTCACCTGCGCCGGCTATCGCACCGGCTTCTACTCGTCGCCACAGTTGCAGGATTTCTGCGAACGCATTCAAATTGACGGCGAGCCGATCGCGCGCGACGATCTGGTGAGCGCCGTCGCCGACGTACGGCGCGCCGTCGATTCCGTGCCGGGCCTCACGACGTTTGAGTTGAACACGGCGACCGCCTTTCTCTACTACGCGCGCCAGCCGGTCGATCTGGCCGTGATGGAAGTCGGCCTCGGTGGCCGGCTCGACGCCACCAACGTCATCACGCCGCTGGCTTCCGTCATCACCTCGCTCAGTTACGATCACATGCACTTGCTCGGCAACACGCTGGCCGAGATCGCCGGCGAGAAGGCCGGCATCATCAAGCCGGGTGTGCCGGTTGTGAGCGCGCCGCAACAGCCCGAAGCGTTGGAGGTGATCCAGCGCGTCGCCGCCGAACGCGGCGCGCCGCTCACTCTCGCCGGGCGCGACTGGCGGTACGCCGCCGATCGCCACTCGCTGAACGGGCAGTCGTTCTTCCTCTGGTCGGCGCAGGAACAGCGCGAGCTCGATCGGCGAATAGAGGGCGGGGACGGCGCTGAGTGGGTTCCGGCGCGCTTCGAGATTCCGCTGCTGGGCGCGCATCAAATCCAGAATGCGGTCGTCGCCTACGCCGCGTTGAACGTCCTGCGCGAACTCGGCGTCTCGATCCCGGAAGGCGCGGTGCGCGAAGGATTTCGTTCGGTGCGCTGGCCGGGCCGCTTTGAGATTCTCGGCCTCAATCCGACGCTCGTCGCCGATTGCGCGCACAACGGCGATTCGGCGCAGAAACTCGCCGCCGCGCTGGACGACTACTTTCCGGGCCGGCGCGTCATTCTGTTGTTCGGCGCTTCGGCCGATAAAGACGTGACCTCGATGTTCGAGGCGCTTCTGCCGCGCGTCTATCGGGCGGTGATGACTCAAGCCATCCATCCGCGCGCGCTCGATCCCGACGAGATGGCCGAGACGGCCGGGAGATTCGGAGTGAAGGCCGAAGCCGCCGCGCCGGTCTCGGAAGCGCTCGAACGCGCCCTGGCGCTCGCCGGCCCGCAGGATGTGGTCGTGGCGGCCGGAAGCGTGTTCGTCGTCGCCGAAGTGCGCGCGGCGTGGGCCGGGCTGGGTGAGTCGGCCACATCGGAAGCGATGAGCGCAATGAACGACCCCGCGGGGCGCAAGCAGTGAGCAATGAGACAATGAACGATGGCGCGATGGACGATGGGCGATACGCGATATGCAAAGCGCGATAGGCGATTCGATGTTTGACAGACAATTCCGCGAGTGGCCCGTGCAGCCCGAGTTTGCCGAAATGCTTGGCCGGCAGGCCGAAGAACTGTACGGGACCATCGAGGCCGAACTGGACGACGACGGCTTGATTGAGTGCCCGGTCCTGCCACTGCGGGATATGGTCGTGTTCCCGCACATGGTCTCGCCGCTGTTCGTCGGGCGAGAGGGTTCGCTGGCGGCGGTCACGGCGGCCAACCAGAATCACGAGACGGTCATCAGCCTTGCCCAACTCGATCCCACCACGCAAGACCCCGAGGGCGACGACTTGTACGCGGTCGGCGTCGAACTCGCCGTGGGCCGTATCCTGCGTATGCCCGACGGGACCTCCTCGGTGCTGGCGCAGGGCCGGCGTCGAGTCGAGATCGTCGAGTTCACCCAGACCGAACCGTATCTCCGCGCCAAAGCGCGGCCCATCTACGAGCCCACCGAGAAGACGCGCGAGACCGAAGCCTTGATGCGCGCAGTGCTGGCGTTGTTCGAGAAATGCGTCTCGCTCAACCGCAGTCTGCCCGAAGAAACCTACGTCTTCGCCATGAACGTCGAAGAGCCTGGTTGGCTGGCCGACCTCGTCGCTTCGGCTCTCTCGGTCGAAGTCCACGAACGGCAAGCCCTGCTCGAAACGTTCGATCCCACGGCTCGTCTCCAGCGCCTGAGCATCTTGCTGGGCAAAGAGCTCGACGTGCTCGAACTCGAAGACCAGATACATTCGCAAGTCCAGCAGGAGGTTGACAAGTCTCAGCGGGAGTATTATCTGCGCGAGCAGATGAAAGCCATCCAAACCGAACTGGGCGAGACGGACATCTGGACGAGAGACCTTGCCGAACTGAAGGACAAGATCGCCGCCGCCGGGATGCCGGAAGAGGTGCTGAAGAAGGCGACGGAGGAAGTCGAGCGCCTGAACCAGATGCCGCCGATGTCGCCCGAGGTCGGAATCATTCGGGCCTACGTGGATTGGCTGATCGACTTGCCGTGGACGAAGGCGACCGACGACAACCTCGACGTGAAGCACGCGGCTAAAGTTCTCGACCAACAGCACTTCGGCCTGCCGAAGGCGAAGGAGCGCATCCTCGAATACATCGCCGTGCGCCAACTCGCCGCCGACAAAATGCGCTCGCCGATATTGTGCTTCCTCGGGCCGCCCGGCACGGGCAAGACCTCGCTTGGCAAATCAATCGCCGAAGCCCTGGGGCGCAAGTTCGTGCGCGTCAGCCTGGGCGGCATCCGCGACGAGGCCGAGATACGCGGCCACCGCCGCACGTACATCGGCGCGCTTCCGGGAAGAATCATTCAGACGATGCGCCGCGCCGGGATGGTCAACCCGCTGTTCATGCTCGACGAGATCGACAAACTCGGCCAGGACTTTCGCGGCGACCCGGCGAGCGCATTGCTCGAAGTGCTCGACCCGGAGCAGAACAAAGCCTTCTCGGATCATTACCTCGACGTGGACTACGATCTCTCCAAAGTTCTCTTCGTCACCACGGCCAACTCGCTCGGCCCCGTCCCGCCGGCCCTGCAGGATCGAATGGAAGTGATCGAGTTTCCCGGTTACGTCGTGGAAGAAAAGTTATCCATCGCGAGGTCGTTCCTGATCCCGCGCCAGATTGAAGAGCACGGTCTGCACGGCGCGCGGCTGTCCTTCAGCGACAAGGCGATCAAGGGCCTCATCCAGCAGTACACCGACGAGGCCGGGGTGCGCAACCTCGAGCGTGAGATCGCCAACATCTGCCGCAAGGTGGCTCGCAAACGCGCCGAAGGCAAGCAACACCCGGCGCGCATCATGCCCGAATCATTGCACAAGTTCCTCGGCCCGCCGCCGTACACCGAAACCGAAATCGAAAAGGCCGACGAGGTCGGCGTGGCCACCGGAGTTGCCTGGACCGAGAGCGGCGGCGACACCATGCCTATCGAAGTTCAATTGATGGAAGGCAAAGGCAACGTGCAGATCACCGGCCAGATCGGCGAAGTGATGCAAGAGTCCGCTCACGCGGCCTTGTCGTATCTGCGTTCACGCGCGGCGCAGTTCGGCGTGCCGCCGAGGCAGTTCGAGAAAACCGACGTTCACATTCACGTGCCGGAGGGCGCGATCCCGAAGGACGGGCCGTCCGCCGGCATCACGATCGCGACCTCGCTCATCTCGGCGTTCACCGGGCGCAAGGTGCGGCACGACGTCGGCATGACGGGCGAGATCACACTGCGCGGGCGCGTCCTGCCCGTGGGCGGCATCAAGGAGAAGGTCTTGGCCGCGCACCGCGCCGGCATTCGCACCATCGTCATGCCGAAGAAAAACGAAAAGGACCTCGTCGAGATTCCGAAAAACGCGCGGCGCGAGTTGAAGTTCGTGTTCGTCGAAAACATGGACGATGTCCTGCGGGCGGTTCTGCAGGCGGTGGAGAAGAAGCCCGCCGTTCAGCCCAAGCGTGTTCTCAAGCCGCCGGTGAGTCCCGGCGCGGCGAGCGTGAGGCGCGCCAGGAGGTAACGTATGACTCCGAGTTCGTTTTGGCGAAACTTCTCGATCGGCGCTCCGGCCATTCGGCGCGGCGACGGCGGGACCATCGCGTATTGGCCCCTGCGCGGCCCGGACGCAAAACCAAAGGTCGGCTTCGTGGACGACGTAGTCCTCGACCAGGATATGAGCTACACCCGGCTCAAGTTTCGCACGCGCTTCACCGGGCCGACGGTGATCCCGGCCGGCTTCACGCTGTTCATGGACGGCGCGCAGGATCGCACGGTGTACGCGGCTCACGTCTTCGACAAGGAAACTGTGGTCGCGGCGCACTGCGTCGAGCCGGGCGAGGGCGGGCTGTGGAACGCGAAGAAGACGATGCGCGTTGGGATGCTTCCGCTGGCGCTGCGCGTGCCCTCGTTTCGAAGCCGCCATCGCGACGAAGCCGGCGCGATCTGTGGATCGATCCGCGTCCTGCTGCAGGCCTCCGGCATCCGACGCCACAACGGATCGCTGCGCGCCTTGATCGAGGCGCCGCACATCCGTAGCGGCGTGCCGGGGCTGACGGCTCCCGACACCTTGCCCGATCAGCGGGGCGTGGTCGTCACGCTCAACGGCGCGGTGGTCGGCGTCGAGATCGCGCCCAGCGCGGCGCAGTTCCGCGCGTGGTGGACACGCGGCGGATTGAACGAGAGTTACGCAACTGAAGTCGCGCGCCTTTTCAAGCCGCCGGCCCTGGCCGCCTCGTCCGGCGAAACGCTGGCCGATCATCTCTTCGCCGCCGCTCTGCGCTTGAGGCCAACGAATGGGCCGGTGCTCGACCTCGAACTCGGCGGATTGGTCGGGCAGGCGGTGATGCTCGGCGACGAGGTGATGTACGCCAGTGCGGTGGGCGAAAGGCTGTAGGAACAAGCCGTTCGTCCTTACAATTCAAATCCACATGCCAGAGGAGTGATGGCCTGCTGGAATCCGGTCGGCGAAGGTCAATACCGGGTTCGTCTGGCCTTGTCAGGGAGGAGTAGAGTGTGAGGTGAGCCTTCCTTTTCAACCGCCTACGCCGACCGCGATCCCCACAGAGCTGGCCACTGCCACCCTCGCTCCGACTGAGACTCCCACGCCGGCGCCCTCGGCAACGCCAACTCCGGACTCGGCGGCGATGGCCCAAACTCAGGCCGCCGAGACCCGCGTCGCGGCGGCGCCGATCATCGAGCCGCAAATGCAGAAATATGGGCTCTCGACTGCTCAAGGTTCGCTGGGTTGGATGCATCGGCCCATCACGCTGAGCCTGACCAAGTACGGCGAATATCAGACCGCTGTTGACTACCCTGAACTCAGGGTCGCCGATTTTGTCGTCCAGGCTGACATCACGTGGAGTACGACCACCGGTTTCGCCGGCTGCGGCTTTGCCGTGCGCGCCTCGCCCGGGTTTGGCCGCAAACTTGAGTACAACCTGTTGACCGTCCGCCTGTCAGGCGCACCGGTGTGGCTTTTCGCGTTCTATAAGAGTGGCAACTGGACTAACATTTCCGGCTTCCGCAAAGCGGCGAAATTGAACGTGAAACAGGGCAGCACAAACACGGTTGCAATTGTGGCTCAGGGGTCGCGCTTCACGACCTACGTCAACGGGGCGAATGCCGGAAGCGTCACCCATACTAAAGTGAGCGAGGGAGCAGTGGGTTTCCTGGCAGATCAGGAGTCGGGAAAGACCACCTGCACATTTGAAAATGCCTGGCTGTGGGTGCTGAAGCCAGGCTCAGGCACGTAGCCCAGGTGAGGGCTGAACTGTGATATAGTAACTCTCACCGGTTCTAAGATTGGGTTGGTGAATCATTGTTGGTAAACCGTATCGGTAACAATGTCTCCCCGTTCAAATGAAAACTGGTTGTGGGCGCTCTCCGAACAGCCCGGCGAGGCGCAGGCAGAGGCTTTGCAGGACTTGCGCGAATTCCTCCTGCGAGCCGTCCTCGTCTACTTGACTCTGCATCGCAGTGACCTCGCCGGCTGGGGAAGGCAGGCCGTCCACGACCTGGCCGAAGATCTGGCGCAGGAGACTGTGCTGGAGATTCGTGAGAACCTGGCCGGTTTCCGCGGCGAATCCAAGTTCACGACCTGGGCCTATCGGTTCATCATCAACCGGGCGGCCAGTGAACTACGCCGACAGCGTTACCGAAACCTGTCCCTCGATCAACTGCGCGAAGAGGAACCGGCCGCGTTCCAGGCGGCGCTCAGCGACCGGGACGCGCTCGGCCGAGTCGATCCCGATCAGATGGTCGAGCGGCGCTATTACCTGAATCTTTTGCGCGAGATCGTCGAAACCGAGTTGAACGAGCGCCAGCGGGCGGCCATCGTCGGCGTCCACCTGCAGGGCCGCTCGATGGACGAGGTGGCCGCCGCCCTCGGCCTGAGCCGCAACGCGCTCTACAAGTTGCTGCACGACGCGCGCAAGCGCCTCAAGGCCCGGCTAGCGGCCCGCCACTTGAGCGAGGGCGACATCCTGGCCGCGTTTGAAGGCTAGTCGTAAGAATTTAACATCTCAGTGCGTCCTATTATTGGACTGATTGACGAGGAGGCGCAGTTTGGCCCACGAACTTTTCATCAAGTTGCTTCGCAAGATTTATGCGACCGGCGAGAGCGAGCTCGACTGCGAGCGCGTTCGGGCGAGCCTGCCGGCCTACGTGGAATTCGAACTCGCGGGCAACGATCCCGCAGTTCGCTTCCCTCAGGTCAAAGCCCACCTGGCCCAGTGCCCGGATTGCGCGGAAGAGCACGAAGGACTCCGTGCGGTGGCAAGCCTTGAAGCCAAAGGCGCTTTGCCCGAAGCCGAAGAAAGCCTGAAGAGATTCGAGGCTGAGCCTGTGCAGGAATCCGCCGATATTGGCGCAGTCCCGGCGCCGTAACCAGATTCCCACCAGCGGGGGAGTAAGAATTCGCCCCCTCACAACGTCCCACCATCAAGACCAACAAACTACATCGCCCATATCGGAGTGGGTTTCCGCCCGACGATGAATCGGTTTGGGTCGGCCCTTCTTTTGTTTGTGTCGGCTTTAACCTTGCGATCGGTGGAGGTGCTGAGATGAGTGTAAAGACAACGCTTCTGAGCAAGATCGAATCTCTGCAAGACGTTGCGGCTTTTCGCGGTCTGCATTGGGAAGGGACTTTCGAGGAGTACCTCGAAGTTGTGCGCGAGGATCCCAATGTCGCTCGCGCCGCCTTCCAGCGAATTTACGATATGATCGTCTCGCACGGCTACGAGGACTACACCCACCACCGCGAGACGCTTGCCCACTATCGCTTCTTTGACGATCTCGTCGAGCACGGCAAGGACGCAGTCTTCGGCCTCGACAAGCCCTTGATGGAATTGGTGCGGGTCTTTCAATCCGCCGCCCGCCGCTACGGCACCGAGCGGCGCGTTCTGCTTCTGCACGGCCCGGTGGGCACGGCCAAGAGCACGATTGTCCGGCTGTTGAAAAAGGGCCTCGAGGCCTACACGCGCACCGACGCGGGCCGGCTGTACTCGTTCTACTGGCAACCCGACGACGGCGAGCGGATGGATTGCCCGATGCACGAAGAGCCTTTGCATCTGATCCCGATAGAATTCCGTCAGGCCATCCTGGACGAGATGAACACGGGCCGCGCCGGCCTCGAACGGGTCGAGATCGAAGGCGACCTGTGCCCGGCCTGCCGCTTCCTATACAATCGCTTGCTCGAAAAGGCCAGCGGCAACTGGTACGACGTGGTGCGCCAGGCGCGCGTCAAGCGCCTGCTTCTGTCCGAAAAAGACCGCGTCGGCATCGGCACCTTTCAGCCGAAGGACGAGAAGAATCAAGACTCGACCGAGCTCACGGGCGACATCAATTATCGCAAGATCGCCGAATACGGCTCGGACTCCGATCCGCGCGCCTTCAACTTCGACGGCGAACTGAACATCGGCAACCGGGGGATGGTCGAGTTCATCGAGATCCTCAAGCTCGACGTGGCCTTTCTTTACGATCTGCTGACCGCCTCGCAGGAACACAAGATCAAGCCCAAGAAGTTCGCGCACACCGACATTGACGAAGTGATCCTCGGGCACACGAACGAAGCGGAGTACCGTCGCCTGCTGAATAACGAATACATGGAGGCCTTGCGCGACCGGACGATCAAGATCGACATTCCCTACGTCACGCGCTACGCCGACGAGGTGCGGATTTACGAGCGCGATTTCAACGAGCGGCGCGTGGTCGGCAAGCACATCGCCCCGCACACGCTGGAGATTGCGGCGCTGTGGACAGTGCTGACACGACTGGAGGAACCCAAGCGCGCCGGCCTCACCCTTCTGCAAAAACTGAAACTGTACGATGGCCGCACTCTGCCCGGCTTCACCGAGGACAGCGTGATCGAACTTCAAGCCGAGGCCAAGCAGGAAGGCATGGTCGGCATCTCGCCGCGCTATGTTCAAGACAAACTGTCGAACGCGCTGGTCGGCGATCAGAGCCACACCTGCCTCAACCCCTTCCTGCTCATGCGCGAACTGGAAGGCGGCCTCAAGCATCACTCGCTCATCACCAGCGACGAACAGCGCAAGCGCTATCGCGAACTGCTGGCAGTCGTGCGCGACGAATACGACGAGATTGTCAAGAACGAAGTCCAGCGCGCGATTACCGCCGACGAGGCGGCCATCAAGCGCCTCGCCGCCAACTACATTGACAACATCAAGGCTTACACGCAAAAGCAGAAGGTGCGCAACCCCTATACCGGCCAGGACGAGCCGCCCGACGAGCGGCTGATGCGCGCCATCGAAGAGAAGATCGAAATCCCGGAGAGCCGCAAGGACGACTTCCGGCGCGAGATTATGAACTACATCGGCGCGCTGGCGATTGACGGCAAGACGTTCTCGTGGGACTCGAACGAGCGGCTGCGCCGCGCGCTCGAACTCAAACTCTTCGAGGATCAAAAGGACTCGATCAAACTCACTAGCCTGGTCTCGAACGTGATTGACAGTGAGACACAGGAGAAGATCGAGGTCGTCAAGAGCCGCCTGATCAAGAACATGGGCTACTGCGACGTTTGCTCGACGGATGTGCTTAACTACGTTGCGAGCATTTTTGCGAGAGGGGATACGGCGAGGAAATAATATGACCCTCCCCATCGAACAAGACGCCAGCCGCTTTCGACAGATCGTGCGCGGCAAGATAAAGCAGAATCTGCGGAAGTATATTTCCAATAGCGAGTTGATCGGCCGGCGCGGGAAAGACCTCGTCAGCATTCCGATCCCCGAGATCGAACTGCCTCACTTCCGCTTCGGCGAACCGCGCGGCGGGGTCGGGCAGGGGGAGGGCGAGGTCGGGTCGTCGCTCGGCCCGGCCCGGCCCGGCGACGGCAGCGGGCCGGCCGGCGATCAACCGGGCTTCCACATCCTCGAAGTCGAACTGACACTGGAGGAGTTGGCCGAATTGCTGGGCGAGGAACTCGAACTGCCGCGCATCAAACCGAAGGGCAAGCGCAACGTTCAGGGTGAGGTCGTTCGCTACACCGGCGTCCGGCACGTCGGCCCGGAGAGCCTGCGCTACTTCAAGCGCACCTATCGTGAGGCGCTCAAGCGGCAACTGGCTTCCGGCACTTACGATCCGGATCGCCCGGCCATCGTGCCGATTCGAGACGACAAGCGTTATCGCTCGTGGAAGGCATATCCGCGCCCGGAAAGCAATGCCGTTATCCTGTACATGATGGACGTGTCGGGCAGTATGACCCAGCGCAAGAAGGAACTCGTGCGGCTGACCGCCTTCTGGATCGACACGTGGCTCAGGGCGCACTACAAGAATATCGCCACTCGCTACATCGTCCACGACGCCACCGCCCACGAGGTGGACGCGACGACCTTTTATCACCTCCGCGAGAGCGGCGGCACGCGCATCTCGTCGGCCTACGACCTCTGTCACCAGATCATTCAGAAAGATTATCCTGCCGACGAATGGAATCTTTACGCTTTTCACTTTTCGGATGGGGAGAACTACGGCGGCGAGGACGACCGGCGCTGTTTGAACTTACTGCAGAAGAACATCCTGCCTCAGGTGAATCTCTTCTGCTACGGCCAGGTACGAAGCGCGCCGGGGCACCAGTTCATGGATACGCTGGGCCGCCTCAACGACGAAAAACTGGCGACCGCCGAGATCAACGACGACGACGAGATTTATGTGGCGATCAAGGCGTTTCTCGGAAAAGGGCTGTAGAGAAATCCCAAATCCCAATCTCAAATCTCCAATTTCCACGTCATGGCCCCCATCTCTCCCGAACTCCTCGACCTCCAAGCCAGCCTCGAAGGCTACGCCCGCGACTTCGGCCTCGACTTCTTCGAAGTGCGCTACGAGATGCTCGACTACCGCATGATGAATCAGGTCGCGGCCTACGATGGATTCCCCACGCGCTACCGCCACTGGCGTTTCGGCATGGAGCACGAGCGGCTGTCGAAGTCGTACGCCTACGGCTTGCATCGCATCTACGAGATGGTGATCAACAACGATCCATGCTACGCCTACCTGCTGGCGAGCAACAATCTCGTGGATCAGAAACTGGTGATGGCGCACGTGTGCGGCCACAGCGACTTCTTCAAGAACAACCTGTGGTTCGCTCACACCAACCGCAGGATGCTTGACGAGATGGCGAACCACGCCGCCCGCCTGCGCCGGCACGTTGAACGATACGGGCAGGATCGTGTGGAGGAATTTATTGACGCATGTCTCTCAGTGGATAACTTGATCGACATCCACGCCGCCGGCGTTCGCCGCCGGCCTCTGCCCGCGCCGGAGGCCGAATCGGAATCGCGGCGCACCGTCCGCAAGATGCCGGCCAAAGACTATATGGACAGTTACATCAACCCGCCGGCGTTTCTGGCGGAGCAAAAACGCCAGCTGGAGGAAGCGGAGAAACAGCACAGACGCCTGCCGGAGGAACCTGAGCGCGATGTGTTGTTGTTCCTGCTTGAGCGCGCGCCGTTGGAAAACTGGCAGCGCGACGTGCTCGATATCGTCCGCGAGGAGGCCTACTACTTCGGGCCGCAGAGGCAGACGAAGATAATGAATGAGGGATGGGCGAGCTTCGGGCACACGCACATCATGACCGAGCGCGCCCTGAAACCGGAGGAACTGATCGACTATGCCGACCATCACTCCGGCACCGTCGCCATTCACCCGGGCAGACTCAACCCGTACAAACTCGGACTCGAGCTCTATCGGGACATCGAGGGCAGGTGGAACCGGGGCGCGTTCGGCCCGGAGTACGAGGCGTGCGAGAATCTTGAGGCGCGCCGCCAGTGGGATCGCAAATTGGGCCTGGGCCGGCAGAAGATATTTGAAGTCCGGCGTATCTACAACGACGTGGGCTTCATCGACGAGTTTCTGACCGAGGATTTCGCCCGCGAGCACCGGCTGTTCGCCTTCGACTACAACGAAGTCACCGGCGAGTACGAGATCGCCGGGCGCGAGTTCGACGAGATCAAGCGCCGCCTCTTGTTTCAATTGACCAACTTCGGCCAGCCGATCGTCGACGTGGTGGACGGCAACTACGAGAACCGCGGAGAACTTTACCTCGTCCATCGCCACGAAGGCGTGGACCTCGACCTCCCATTCGCCGAAGATACTCTACGCAACCTTTACACGCTCTGGGGCCGTCCCGTTCACCTCGAAACCGTAGTTGAAGATGAGGGCAAGGTGCTCTTCAGCCACGGCCCGGACGGCGGCGCGCGGCGGCCCGTAAGCTAGGTCTGCGCGGCGTCGTCTCCCCAAGCCGAAAGAAGGTATAATCAATCCGCGTGAACGTAACCGTTCAGTCCGCCGCCAGACCTTTACCACGAAGGCACGAAGACACGAAGGACACAAAGAAAGCGTCGTGACGCGCACAGCGCAGTGGTGTCTTTGCCCGCACTCGTGCGAGCACGGGTGTGTCTTGGTGGTTAGAAAGGGCCGCGTGACCTGAACGCTTACTTCCCGTCAAAGCCCGAAGAGCCGAAAAGGTGAGATGCCGCTCCATCACTGGCCCAATCCGCGCGTGCCGTGGCTGAGTTTTCACAGCCATTGGATTGTGCGTCTGGTCGAGTACCTCAACCATGATAT
>JACQED010000304.1 GCA_016200785.1 Chloroflexota bacterium | reverse complement strand
GGGCGGCGATCAATTCGAGATCGCGCGCCGTAGGCGACAGGATGTTATCGTAGAAGCCGGGGATGCGAATTCGCTCGTCAGGGCCTTTCAGCGAAGCCAGCGCCCAAGCCAGCCGCCACGCCGCGTTGGGAAAGATCGATCCGCCGAGGCCGGAGTGAGCGTCGAGCGTGCCGGTTTCCACTGAGAGTTCCACGTAGCAAATCCCTCTGAGGCCGAGATACTGCACCGGCGTGCCTTCGTGATTGACGCCGCCGAATTCCCAGATGCAAGCGTCGGCTCTGAGTTTCTCGACGTTGGCCTCGACGAAGGGATGCAGGTTGGCGCTGCTGGTCTCCTCTTCTCCCTCAATCACGAATTTGACGCGGCAGGGATATTCGCCGAGCGCGGCCTTCACCGCGTCGAGCGCGGCCAGGCGGCAGACGATGTGCCCCTTGTCGTCGGAAACGCCGCGCGCGTAAAGCGCGCCGTCGCGCTGCCTCAACTCGAAGGGTGGCGAGTCCCACAGGTCGAGCGGCTCGGGCGGTTGAACGTCGTAGTGATTGTAGAAGAGCAGAGTCTTCTCGCTTCGGCCCGGCGCTTCGGCGTAGACGATCGGGTTGCCCGCGGTGGGGATCACTTCGACGGCGAAGCCGCGCGCCTTCAGCATTTCAGCGACGAGGCCGGCGCATTCGCGAATGCCGAGGCCCTGCGCCGACACGCTCGGCTGGGCGCACAAGCGTGACAGTTCGGCGACGGCCTCGTCGAAGTGACTCTCAATGTGATCGTCAATTTTGGAAAAAGTTGAAGTTGTCATGTGGATCGCCTCTCCTTTTGCGGCGATGTATTCGACGCACCAGTGTACTCGCGGTTCGCGCGAGAGCCAAGCGGCTTTTCGCCCTGACTCGACATTTGCCCGTAATGGAGTAAAGACTATAATCGTCACGCACTTGACCGTGTTGGAGGACAGTGGCGGACCGGCTGGGCCGGACAGGAAAGGGCGTGATGGAAGAGCACCTGACCCGCTTTCTCAGCGTGCTGGGAGCTGAGAAAGGATACTCCGAGAATACAACTCTGGCCTACCGCAACGATCTGGTCCAGTTCACGGCATTCCTGCGGAACTGGCCGGGCGGCCCGGTGATCGATCCACGGGCGATCACGAGCGAGGCTGTCCGGAGCTATCTCGCCTCGCTGAGTCAGCGCAACTACGCGGCTTCGACCATCGCGCGCAAAGTCGCCGCGGTCAAATCCTTCTTTCACTTCTTGACTCAATCCGGGGCGATCCCCGCCGACCCGGCGCAGGGCCTCGACGCGCCCAGGGTGAAGAAGCACGTGCCCAAGACGCTCTCGCCGCACGACGTCGAACGTCTGCTGACCGCGCCGGTGGACGGCCACTCGGCCAAAAGCCTGCGCGATCGCGCCCTGCTCGAACTGCTCTACGCCACCGGATTGCGGGTGACCGAGATGGTGGGGCTGGAAGTGACCGACGTCGATCTGATGCGCGGCGAAGTTCGGGCGCGCAACAAGACGCACCGCGAGCGCGCTTTGCCGATTCGCGACAGGGCACTGCAGAGCCTGACGGATTACGTGACGCGCGCGCGCCCACAGCTGTTGCGAAACCCGGCCGAGCCGGCGCTGTTCCTCAACCATCGCGGGCAGAGGCTCACCCGGCAAGGGTTGTGGCTCATCATCAAAGAGTGCGCCAACGCCGCCGGCATCGCCGACGTGACGCCGCACACTCTGCGCCACTCATTCGCCAAGAATCTTATCAACGAGGGCGCGGACCTCCGAGACGTTCAGGAGATGCTCGGCCATGCCAATCTATCCACCACGCAGGTGTACACCCTGGCCGCCGGCCGCGCCGCGGAGATGAATACGTGACCGAAGACATCGCGCCTGAAAGGCGCGCCTACTTTGAACGCGCTCAATACGAGGCGTCGGCGTCGGCCCTGCGGAGCCGCACGCGCCATCGCCAGCAGGTCGGGTTGATCCTCGGATCGGGCCTCGGCGCGCTCGCCGAGCGGGTGGGCGAGGCCGACATCATCCCCTACGGCGAGATTCCCTATTGGCCGACATCCACCGTCGAAGGTCACGCCGGCCGATTGATCGTCGGCGGACTCGAAGGTCACGTGGTCGCGGTGATGCAGGGCCGCGTGCACTATTATGAAGGGTGCTCGATGGCCCAGATCACGCTGCCGGTGCGGGTGATGCGGCTGCTGGGCGTCGAGACGCTCATCGTGACCAATGCGGCCGGCGGCGTGAACCCGGAGTTCCGCGCCGGCGACTTGATGTTGATCGTCGATCACCTCAACCTGATGGGCATGGCCGGCAACAGCCCGCTGCGCGGCCCGAACGACGAGGCCTTTGGCCCGCGCTTTCCCGACATGTCTCAAGCCTACGACCCCGGCCTGCGCCAACTGGCCGTCGAGACCGCGGGCGCCGAAGGCATTCAACTCCGCCAGGGCGTCTACGCCGGCCTGGCCGGCCCGTCCTTCGAAACGAGCGCCGACATCCGCTTTCTGAGACTCATTGGCGTGGACGCGGTGGGCATGTCCACCGTGCCGGAGGTGACGGTCGCACGGCACGCCTCGATGCGCGTGCTGGGCCTCTCCGGCATCAGCAACGCCCTCTCGCCCCACGCGGCGAGCGAGACGACTCACGAAGAGGTATTGGAGGCGGGGCGCGTGCTCGTCCCGAAACTCATTGCGATAGTTCGAGGCGTGTTGCGGCGCATGAGGCCGGCCGGATCGAAATGAGCTAGATCGTGCCGCGGCTCGAGACGTTCATCTACATTGGGCTGACCCTCGGCGCGGTGTATTATCTCCGCGCCTTTTTGCGCGCTCAACGGCAGTTATCCGGAACCGTGTTCGGGCTGGAACGTGAAGCCGTGTATGCTCAGCGCGGCGTCGCGCTCTCGATGTTACTCGTCATCGTTTTCTTCGCCTCGGCGCTCTACGTCTTTCTGAATATCGTCATGCCGGCGCTCGCGCCGGACATCGGGAATCGGCCGAGGCCGACGCCGGCCTTCGCCGTGACGCTGGTGAGCTCCCCCGGCCCGGTGCTTGCGCCTGCCAGAACGCTCTCGCCCGATCAACTCACGTCGATCAAGTTGGGCACGCCGCTCCCCACGGCCACCGAGGCGATTCCCAGCGGCATCGGCTGCCCCAACCCTCAGGTCACGATCACCGCGCCCGTCGCCGGCGCCGCCGTCGCCGGCCCGGTTGAAGTCAAAGGCACGGCGAGTATCCCCGACTTCGCGTTCTATAAATTCGAACTCAACGGCCCGGGCACTGAGGGCAACTGGCGAACGTTGTTCACGGCCAGCGCGCCGGTGTCGGATGGCGTGTTGGGAAATTGGGACGCGAGCATTTACGCTCCCGGCAGTTATCTCTTTCGCCTCGTGGTCTACGACGCCGCCGGCCACACCCCCGCGCCGTGCGTCATCCCGATCACGATTGTGGCAATACCGTGAAACTTCGCCTATCGCTTATCGGCTTATTGCAGCTGCGATCGGCGATAAGCCATCAGCGATAAGCGAATCTCTGGTAGAATCGCCCCGTGCCTCCTCTCACCATCCGGCCTGCGACCTCGACGGATATTCTCAAGTTGGCCGCGCTGGATCATGGCTACAGCACCGAGTACGTGTGGCAGATGGACGCGCGCGAAGGAGACGGGCAGACGTCCGTCACCTTTCGGCAGGTGCGCTTGCCGCGCTCGATGCGCGTCAACTTTCCGCGCCAGCCGCGTGACCTGGCCGATACCTGGACGCACAGCGCCGCGTTCCTGGTGGCCGAGGGCGAGGAACAGCTGAAAGGCTACCTGGCTCTTCATCCCGGCCCGATAGCCGGAACGGGATGGGTTGCCGACTTCGCCGTCGATCGCAAATGGCGGAGGCAGGGCGCGGGCACCGCGCTGTTCGCGCAGGCGGTGGCCGTGGCGCGCGACGCCGGCCTGCGGCGATTGATCGTCGAAATGCAGTCGAAGAACTATCCGGCCATTGCCTTTTGCCAGAAGCGCGGCCTGACTTTCTGCGGCTACAACGATCGCTATTATCCCAATCAAGACATCGCGTTGTTCTTTGGATTGACACTGCGGTAATCGCGTATCGCAAATCGCCTATCGCGCATCGCCCGCTGCCTCATTGTGCCCGTGAACTGCGATAAGCGATAAGCCATAAGCGATACGCTCCATGTCATGTTTGACTTCCTCTTGTCTGCCCTTAACTTCCTCACCCGCCTGCTGATTACCCTCAATCAGATTCTGACGGCGGGCATTGCGATCACCACGCTCTCGCTCCTTCTCTATAGCCTGACGTTCAACCTGCGCGACCGTGTGGCCCGCTCGTTCAGTTTGCTGATGGCCTGCATCGTCGTCGTGTTCTCCGCCGATGTGGCGGCCTCGCTGTCGGTTTCGCTGAGCGACGCCGAGGCCTGGTTGCGCCTGCAATGGCTTGGCATTGCCTTCATCCCGGCGACCGGCTTTCACTTTTCGGATGCTCTGCTGGCGACGACCGGCCGCCCGTCGCGCGGCCGGCGGCGCATGGGCATCCGGCTGGGCTATGCCGCCAGCACGGCGCTGTGGGTGTTGGCGGCCTCCACTGACATCATCGTGCAAAGTGGGGCGAGTGACGCTTCGGCGGTCCATCTCCAGCCGGGACCGCTATTCCCGTTGTTCGCGCTCTCCTTCGTCGGCGCGTCGGCGCTGGTCATCGTGAATCTCTACCGGGCCTACCGGCGCTGCCTGACCTCGACGACTCGTCGGCGCATGGGCTATTTGCTCGTCGCTTCGATCGCGCCGGCCATCGGCACGTTTCCCTATCTGCTGGCGGTGGGCGGCCGCCCGGCGAGCCTCCATCCATTCTTGTTCTGGTTGACGGTCGTGCTCGGCAACCTGGCTGTCGGCGGCCTGCTCACGCTCATGGCTTACAGCGTCGCCTTCTTCGGTTCGCCTCAGCCGGATCGCGTGATCCGGAGTCGGCTCTTTCAGTGGTTCTTGCGCGGCCCCGTCGTCGTTTCGTCGGCGCTGGCGGTGATGGTGATCGTGAATCGCGCCGCCGCGTGGCTGGGGGCCGAGGCGTGGAAGATCACGCCGTTCTTCCTCGTCGCGACACTGCTCGGCTTGCAGTTCGCCATCAACCTGGCGCGCATCCCCTTCGAGCGCCGATTGTTTTACGGCGGCGGTAAAGATCGCGAGGACGTTTGGCGTCTACAGAGACTCGAAGAACGACTGCTGACGACCGGCGACGTCCACGACTTTCTCGAATCGGTGCTGGCGGCGGCGTGCGATCTCCTGCGCGTGCCGAGCGCGTTTGTCGCCGCCGTCGGGCCGGAGGGGATGAGCGTGGAAGTGCGCGTGGGGCCGGACGATCCGGAGAGCGACAAAGCCCCGTGGCCCCTTTCGATCATCCCGGCCTCGAACGGCGCCCAGCCGGCAGACGTTCAGGCGACGGTTCAACCGTCGCCGGATAGCGGCTTGTTCGTGTGGAGAGACTTCTGGGTCATTCCACTGCACGCTCGCCCGGACGCCGAAGCGGGCGGGGAGCGCGAGACCGTCATCGGCCTGCTCGGCCTGCGCGCTCGCGCACCGCATCCCGATCTCAACGACGAAGAGCGCGAAGTGCTCGCCCGGCTGGCGGAGCGCGCCGCCGCCGCGCTCGCTGACCGGGTTCTGCAACAGCGCGTGTTCACCGCGCTCGACGCGCTGATGCCGCAGATCGACACCATCCAGCGATTGCGCGCCGCCGCGCGTTATTCGGGCGCGACCGCGCTGATGTCGCCGAACGGCCTGCCCCCCGACACCGACCTCGCTCAAGTCGTGAAGGACGCTCTCAACCATTACTGGGGCGGGCCGAAACTCACCGCCAGCCCGCTGTTGCGCTTGCGCGTCGTCGAGAACGCCCTGCGCGATCACGACGGCAACGCCGCCAACGCCGTGCGCGCCGTTTTGCTCCGGGCGATCGAGAGCATCCGGCCTGAAGGCCAGCGCAAGTTCACCGGCGACTGGCTGCTGTACAACATCCTCGAAATGAAGTTTCTGCAAGGCCGCCGGGTGCGCGACGTCGCGATGCGCCTGGCGGTGAGCGAAGCGGACTTGTATCGCAAACAGCGCGTCGCACTTGAGGAAGTTGCGCGGGCGATTGCGGGCATGGAGCGTGACGCGGCGGAGCGCGTGGCCGAGCGCAATTCACAATAGTCGGAATCCCATTTGACCTTTTCTTGCTTTTGAGTATGCTACTGCATTATTCTGGCGGTATGAGGAGAATGTAACGCAATGGAAACGGGAACGGCGACCTACTGGGGGAACGATCTTGTGGCGTCAGCCGACGACGCCTGGTGGCAGGCGGTGATGGAGCAGGGCGAGTACGCGTCCTATCGCTCGCGCTCTGAACGGCGAAATGAGTCGGCCAGGTACGCGAGTGAACGGGCGGGGTCGAGCGGCAGCGCCGACGGCGGCGGCGACGCTTCGCTCGATTGGGCGACGGCACGGCAAGTCTATGAATCCGATCAGACGGTCGAACTCGCCGTCGTCGGCTTCAACCGGGGCGGATTGCTGGTCGGGTGGGGCGCGCTTCGCGGCTTCGTCCCGGCCTCGCACATCGTCGCCTTCCCGTCGCAGGTGTCCGAAGAGGAACGTAAAGCCGCGTTTGCGCGGCGCATCGGCGGTCGGATGACGCTGAAGGTCATCGAGTTCGATCCGGCCAACGGGCGCATCGTGCTTTCGGAGCGCGCGGCGCAGGCCGGCCCGGGCCGCCGGACACAGGTGCTGGAAAAACTTCAGCCCGGCGACATCACTCGCGGCGTGGTGACGAACGTGTGCGACTTCGGCGCGTTCGTCGACCTCGGCGGCGTCGAGGGACTGATCCACGTTTCGGAAGTCTCGTGGGGCCGCGTGGCTCACACCGGCGACGCTCTGGAGCCGGGCCAGGAAGTTGACGTCTACGTCATCAACGTTGACCGCGCTCACGCCCGCATCGCGCTCAGCCTCAAGCGCCTGCAACCCGATCCGTGGGCGACGGTCGAACACCGCTACACCGTCGGCCAGGTCGTCGAAGGCAAGATCACGCACGTCGTCCCCTTCGGCGCGTTTGCCTGCCTCGAAGAGGGGCTGGAGGGCCTCATTCACGTGTCCGAGTTGGCCGAGGGAAGTTTCATGCACCCGCGCAACATCGTTCAGGAAGGGGAAGTCGTGCGGGCGCGCATTATGAGCATTGACGGCGAGGGCCGGCGCATCGGCCTCAGCTTGCGCCGCGCCGACAACCGCTGGGCAGAGAATACGACGCCGATGTAAAATAGCCTGTGGGGAACGACGGGCCGAGGCGGGGCAGACCAGGCGACCCTCCTCGGCTTTTTGTTTTGTTCGGCGTGAACCACATCACATCTGGAGCCCGTCTGGAAAGTTACCACGAAGACCCGAAGGCACGAAGAGCGCAGAGAAAAACTTAGTGCCCTGGTGTCTTCGTGGTGAGACACCGTCTTGCCATGAGTCCTCAATCGAAATCTAATCGAGGCTTTGCTCAAGAGGGCACGCCGCCGAAAAACTCGCCGATCCTGTTGCTCGTCGAGAGTCTTCTGCGTCTCCTGCGCGGCCTGTGGAAATATGCCGAAGACATCCTCGCGCTGATCCTGCTTGCATTCGCGCTGGTCGCACTGCTCGGCTTCGCCGGCCTCTCGTCCGGCGCGATCGTCAAGGCCCTGGTCGCGGCCTTTCGCGTCTGGTTTGGCTGGGGCGCTCTGCTTGTCCCCTTGACCGCCGCCGGCGCTGGCGCGGCGCTGTTGGCCGATAATTTCACGCGCTGGGTGAGCCGGGATCGCAGAGACGTTCCCACGCAACGAGGCGTTCCACCGGGTCGTCCCTCCAGTCCACAACGGCGGTTCGCGTGGTGGAGAGTGGTCGCCGCGGAACTTGCCGCGCTGGCCCTGCTTGGGCTATTGCATCTTGCCGGCGGAGGATCGCTCGCGCTGGCCGTGAGCGGCAAAGGCGGCGGCCTCGTCGGCTGGACTCTCCTCGAACTGACCGACGACTCGGGGTTGCCCCGAACGACAGCCGGGCTTTTCTTTTCGCTCGTCGTCGTCGTCCTGGGCCTGCTCGCTTCGGGACTGCGGCCTCGCCATGTTGTGACAGTGTGGAGTTGGGTCACGCCACGCATCGGCGTGGCGAATCGCGCGGAGCTCGATCCTGCCTCGCCGGATCGCAACCCGCTCTATCGCGCCTACAGGGCGCTCCTGCGGATGTTCCCATCACGCGAAAATGCGGCCGCCGAGACGACGCCCGCCCCGGCGGTGGCCGCCTCGCCCATCGCCACGAGCGGCGACGCGCGGCCTATCGTCGAACGCCGCAAAGAGAAGATCAAATATACCAAACGCTTCAGCGTCGAGCCGACCCGCGACGAAACGCCGGCCCGCCCGAAAAAGCGTTCGCCTCTTCTCCCCTCGCTCGACCTGCTTGAGAGCGGCGACGCGCTCGTGCCGGGCGAGCGCGACATCAATCAATCGGCGGCGATTATCGAAAAGACGCTGGGCGACTTCGGCCTGCCGGTGAAGGTGATCGATTACAAAACCGGCCCGTCGGTGACCCAGTACGCCGTCGAGCCTGGCTTTGTCGAACGCCCCGGGCCGGACGGCGAGATCAAGCAATACAAAGTCCGGGTCTCGCAAATCTCGGCGCTGGCGAACGACCTCGCGCTGGCGCTCTCGGCTCCGACGATCCGCATCGAGGCGCCCGTGCCGGGCCACTCGTACGTCGGCATCGAAGTGCCCAATCGAAGGACGTTCCTCGTCGGCCTGCGCCCGCTCATGGAGTCGACAGCCTTTCAGAAGATCAACTCGCCGTTGGCGATCGCGCTCGGCCGCGACGTGTCCGGCTCGCCGATCGCCGCCGACCTCGCCGCGATGCCGCACCTTTTGATCGCGGGCACGACCGGATCGGGCAAGTCGGTGTGCATCACCGCCGCCGCCACCTGCCTGGTGGCGAACAACACACCCGAAGACCTCCGGCTGATCATGATCGATCCGAAGATGGTCGAACTGGTGCGCTTCAACGGACTGCCGCACCTGTACGGTCACGTCGAGGTCGAACTCGACCGCATTCTCGGCGTCCTGCGCTGGTGCACGCGCGAGATGGATCGGCGTTACAAGTTGTTTGAGTCCGTCGCCGCGCGCAATCTCGAAGCGTACAATCAGCAGATCAAGCGCAAGAAAGACGCCGAGCGCCTGCCGCGCATCGTCATCCTCGTGGACGAACTCGCCGACCTGATGATCCTCGCCCCCGACGAAACCGAGCGGACGCTCATTCGGCTGGCGCAGATGGCGCGCGCGACCGGCATGCATCTCATCGTCGCCACCCAACGCCCCTCGACCGACATCGTGACCGGCCTGATCAAAGCCAACTTCCCGGCGCGCATTTCGTTCGCCGTCGCCTCGTCAATTGACTCGCGCGTGATCCTCGACACGCCCGGCGCGGAGTCGCTGCTGGGCCGGGGCGATATGTTGTTCCTCTCGCCCGAAGCCGGCACGCCCGTTCGTTTACAGGGCTGCTTCGTCACCGACCGCGAGGTGGAAAACGTCGTGGAGTACTGGCGCGGGGAGACGGCGGGGGAGGAAGAGGAAGTTGGGAAGGAGAGCAGGGGGGCCGGGGAGCGGGGTGGCGCGGGAGAGCCGTCGAAGCGC
>JACQED010000303.1 GCA_016200785.1 Chloroflexota bacterium | reverse complement strand
CGCTTTCATCGCCTCTTCGTGATCGGGATGATCGGTGGCGACGACCTGCGCCGCGAAATACTTTTCGATGAACGTCGCGTGGTCGAAATCGAACGCCTGCGTGGTGAGAATCTTTGATTGACGCGCGCCCATCGAGGCCACTTTGAGATAGCCCGCCGCAAGTTCCTCGACGCGGGCCTCAAACTCGTCCTTGCCGAAGACGTAATCCACCAGGCCGATCGCCAGCGCTTCCGATGCGCTCACATTCTCGCCGGAGAGGATCAGCCGCTTCGCCCGCCCCATCCCGATGAAGCGCGGCAGGCGGAAGACGCCCATGCCGGGGACGAGGCATTCCTTGATCGCCGGGAGGCCGAGTTGCGCGTCGTCGCGCGCGGCGCGGATGTCGCAGGCCAGCGCGAGTTGCAGGCCGCCGCCGAGACACCAGCCGTTGATCGCGGCGATGATGATCTTGTCGCACGTCTCCAGAATTCTCAGCGCGCGTTCCCAGCGGTGGTGATAGATCTGCTCGATCTCCCCGGCCGATAACTGCTTCAGGTCAATCCCGGTGCTGAACGAACGGTCGCCGGCGCCGGTGACGACGACGACGCGCAAGTCCGGGTCGGCGGCGATGGATTCGGCCACGGTGTTCCAGTCCAGCGCGGCTTGATTGTTGACCGCGTTCAGCACCTGCGGGCGGTTGAGCGTGACGCGGCCCAACTTGCCGGACTTCTCGAAGAGAATGGTTTCAAGGTTCATCGCGTAAGTGTTCCTTTGGCGAGTGCTTCACTTTCGCTACACGGCAGCCACCGGCGCGGTCGCCGCAGGCCGCAGCATCCACGCGCTGCCCGCGCCCAGCAACGCCACGAACGCGGCGAGCGCGAACGCCGGCGTGAACGTTCCGGCGGCATCGGCCATCGCCCCGGCGACGCTCGGCCCGACGGCCTGTCCCAGGCCGAAGAACAGTGTGATGAATCCGAGAGCGGCGGGCGCCAGCCGCGGCCCCAGTATGTCGCCGCAGGTGGCCGCCATGATCGCCGGGATGCTCCAGGCCGCCAGGCCGAACAGGATCGCCGAGAGGGTGAAGCCGGGCGGCGCGGGCCAAAACGCGAACAGGCCGAAGGCGACGGCGTGGATGAGATACACGATGACCAGCGCGCCTTTGCGCCCGATGACGTCTGAGACCGTGCCCCAGATCAAGCCGCACAGCAGGCTGATCCATCCCATCGCCATGAACAGCGACCCGGCGGCCTCCTTGCTGTAGCCGCCCTGCGCAATCAGGCCTTTGGTGAAGAACGTCATATAGATGATATACGAGAACCCGAAGGCGACGTAGACCAGGCCCAGGTGCCACACCGTCCACGAGCGATACACGCGACCCCAGTCGAGCGGGGCGGGCGACGAGGGGCGAGCGGCGGGCGGATCGCCAACGGCGTCGTCGCCCGCGGGTCTCAACCCCATTTCAGCCGGGCGATTGCGCAGCAGGCTGTAGGCGAACACCGCCAGCGCGAGTGTCGCCCCGCCGAAGACGAACCAACTCACCCGCCAGCCGTTCTCGCCGTAGGCCGACAAGATGCGCGGCACGAGCGGGCCGACGACGATCAGCCCGACCGACGATCCGGCGACGGCGACGCCCGAGGCCAACCCGCGCCTCCGGCTGGCGAACCACGCCGCCATCAACGCCATCACCGGCACGTTGCTGGCCCCGCTGCCGAGGCCCGTCAGCGCGCGCCAGATGGCCGCCGAGGCGAATCCGGTGACCGTGCCGGTGAAAATCATCCCCACGCCGACCAGGGCGAGGCCGGCGGCGATCACCGTGCGCGGGCCGTAACGGGCGGCGAGCGCGCCGCCGATCGCCGAGAGCGTAATGTAGCCGATCAGATTGGCCGTCGACAGCGCGCCCGCGCCGGTGTTGTCCAGCCCGAGGCCCTGCTGCATGGACGGCAGAATGACGGTGTAGCCGAATCGCCCCAGCCCAAGCGATCCGAAGACGACCAGCGTGCCGATGGCGAGCACGACCCACGCATAGTGCGGCCTCATCTACATATCCCGCTTATCTACCACGCGCCTGGCCTTGCCTTCCGAGCGCTGGATGGACTTCGGCCCCATCAACTTGATGTCTGCCGACACGCCGAGGGTCTGCGCCAATTCGGTCTTGACCCGGTTTTGCAGTTCGTCCAGTTTGCGGGTGTCAATCGGCTGGAACAGTCGGGGCGAGGCCTCCACCCACACTTCGAGCGTGTCAAGTTGATCCTTCGGGCGGTCAATCACGATCTGATAGTGCGGCTCGATGTCCTCAATGGAGAGCAGAGTCTTTTCGATGAGTTGCGGGAAGACGTTGACGCCGCGCACGATGAGCATGTCGTCGGTGCGGCCCATGATCTTCTCCATGCGCGCCGTCGTCCGGCCGCACGGGCACTTCTCGGCGTGCAGGCGGGTGCGGTCGCGGGTGCGATAGCGGATCACCGGCATGGCCTCTTTGGTCAGCGCGGTGAAGACCAGTTCGCCCTCTTCGCCGTAGGGCAGTTTCTCGCCGGTGGCGGGATCGATGATCTCGGCGAGGAAATGATCTTCCTGAATGTGCATGCCGTTGTGCTGTTCGCACTCCACCGACACGCCGGGGCCGATGAGTTCGGTCAGGCCGTAGATGTCGAAGGCCTCGAGGCCGAGTTTGGCCTCGATCTCGGCCCGCATCCGTTCCGTCCACGGCTCCGCGCCGAAGATGCCTACCCGGACTTTCATCCGCTTCTTGAAGTCCACGCCCATCTCGGCGGCTTCTTCGGCCATGACCAGCGAGTAAGAGGGCGTGCAGGTCAGCGCCGTCGCGCCGAAGTCCTCCATCAACATCACCTGCCGGCGTGTGAGGCCGCCGGACATGGGGATGACCAGCGCGCCGACTTTCTCCGCGCCGAGGTGAAAGCCCAGCCCGCCGGTGAACAAACCATAGCCGTAGGCGTTGTGGACTACGTCTTTGCTCGTCACGCCCGCGCTGGTCACGGTGCGCGCCATCACCTCGGCCCAAATGTCAATGTCGGCGCGGGTGTAGCCGCCCACGGTGGGCTTGCCGGTTGTGCCCGACGAAGCGTGAATGCGGACGATCTGCTCCGGCGGCACGGTGAACATGCCGAAGGGGTAGTTGTCGCGCAGGTCGCTCTTCTCGGTGAAGGGCAGGCGCTTGAGGTCGTCGAGGGATCTGATGTCGTCGGCGTAGACCTTCGCCTCGGCGAACTTCTTTTTGTAGAATGGCACGGTCGCGGCGGTGCGCGCCACCACCTCCCTCAGCCGTTGCGCCTGAAGTTTCTCCAACTCCTCGCGCGGCAGAGTTTCGCATTCGGGGTTCCAGATAGGCATGGCGTCCTCCTTCGATTTCGGATTTGGGATTGCGGATGTCGGAGTGAGGCTTCCGCAATCCGAAATCCACAATCAACAATCAAATTGCCCAGTTCCCCTCGCGTCCGAGGCCGAACGCTTTCCGATTCGTCTCCACGTGCCTCGGCGGCACGCGCGCTTCGATGACGGCCAACCAGTCTTCGGGCGGCACGTCAAGTTGGGCCGACAGCGCGCCGAGCAGGACGCTGTTCGCCACGCGCGGGTTGCCCAGTTCTTCGGCGGTGTGGCGCGCGTCGATCAGCAACAGTCTTCCGGCGGCTTGCTTGACGGTCGAGATGATGTGATCGTCGGCGGGATATTGGTCTGTGCCGTAAACAGTGCTGGTGGGCGCGATCTGCTGGAGGCTGAGAAGCACCGTGCCGCCGGGCTTGACGAATTCGATCCAGCGCAGGGCCTCCAGCATCTCTTGAGCGATGAAGTAATCCATCCGCCCCGATCCGCATGCCGACCTCGGCCATAATGTCGCTCGCCAACAGCGTCCCCTGCCCGCCGACGCCGGCGATGAGGAAGTTAGTGTTCGCCATGATTGCTCCACTGACACCGTGACAGGGTGACAAGGTGAGTGGGCGACAAGGTGAGTGGGTGACAGGGTGAAATTAGCCACCACCTTGTCACCCCTTCACCCCTTCACCCCCTCACCTTGTCCCATCACGCCACCTGCGTCACTACGCTCGCTTCCGCCTTGAGTGCGCCTTCGAGAATGGCCTGCCGGGCGCACACGTCGAAACACAGGCCGCAGCCCACACAGGCCAGCGGATCGATCCACGCTTTCGGGCGGTTGTGCTTCTCGTCCATCACCGCGCTCTTGTAAATGGCCGGGCAGCCGATGCGGAAGCACACCGTACAGCCATTGCAGTCCTCCTCGACCACGGTGTAGGCCTCGCGCGGATGCGAGGCCACGAAGACGCACGGCGTCTTGGCGATCACCACCGCCGGCTTGTTGCTCTTGATTGCTTTCTTGA
>JACQED010000302.1 GCA_016200785.1 Chloroflexota bacterium | reverse complement strand
TGCCAGTTTTCCAGTATCCGCAGGATGCCCCAGTGTAATCACTGCCTGCGCCTCCCAATCGTCGGGCAGGTCGAGCGCAGCCTGCACTGTATCCGCGCAGAACAGCGGCGCGCACATCCAACACGCACCCAAACCCTCGGCGTGAGAGGCGAGTATCAGATTCTGCACCGCCATCGCGACGCTCTGCGCGGCCATCAGGTACTCGGCTTTCTTGCGGCGCGTGTCCGGGTAGTGATCCATTTCCGCCATCGTGAGGCAGACCACGATCACAACCGGCGCGCCTGTGATCCGGGCATGCGAGCGCGCGGCGTCTCGCTCGATCACCTCCGGCGGATCGCCGTCGGCCAGGCGATCGGCTCGCAGGTGAGCACCCATCTGCGACGCAAGTCGTTCTTTCGCGCCCGACTCCGTGAGAACGACGAAGCGCCACGGCTGGCGGTTGTGCGCCGAGGGCGCCCAGATCGCCGCCGTCAGCAATCGCTCGACGATCTCTGGCGACACGCGATCGGCGGTGTAACGCCGGATCGAGCGGCGGGAACGGATCAGATCGAGCAATCCCAACGCGTCATTCATTCGGCGTAAACGCGCTCCGGCAGAATCTTGTAGATGACGCGCACCTGTCCCGGCACACGTTTGAAGTTGCGGTCGCCCCGATATTTCTCGCGCAGATCGCAGATTTTTTCCCACGCGCCGTCTTCGGTCTCTTCGACTACGCGCCCGCGAATCTGCATGTACCGTTCCGGCTCGGCAGGGTCGGTGATGGATACAGCCACGTTTGGGTGGCGACGCATCACTTTGTCTTTGATGCGTCCGCGAGCGGTATTGACGACAATGTGCGTGCCGTCCCACTCAAACCAGATGGGCGTGACATGCGGCGTGCCGTCTTTCAATACGAGCGCGAGGTGAGCGTAGGCTTTTTTCTCGCGGGTGAGGAGATCAGCGAATTCGTGTGGGATGATAACAGACAAGTGAGCCTCCTGCGCGATGCGAAGCCTATCGAAACAAGTCGAGTTCTTTCGGTCGAATCAGCTCTCGCGCATTTCCATCGCGGAGAGAATATGGCACGCCGCGAACGTGGATCACAGGCTGGCCCTCGTCGGCCTGACCCATGAGCAGTGAGGCGGCGGCGGCGATCTCGTCGGCGAGGCCGACCTGTGTGACCTGCAGTGCGTAGTCGAACAAATCGGGATGGCCGCGCAGGTCGAGCAGTCCGGGAACACCCGCTGCGCCGAGGGCGACGCCCACCGTGCCATTGCGCCACGCGCGCCCATGCGAGTCGTTGACGATCACCCCGACCTCGACTCCGGTCGCAGAGCGCAACTGTTCACGCAAGCGGGCGCACGAGGAATCGGGGTCTTCCGGCAGGCGCAGGAGCCACTCCTCGTCATCGTGCGGGGCGACGTTCGAGCGATCCACGCCGGCGTTGGCGCAGACGAAGCCGAGACGGTGCTCGACGATCAGCGTGCCGGGTCTGACGCGCATCACTTCGCGCGATTCGGACAACACGACTTCGACGAAGCCTGGGGCCTTTTGCGCGGCTTCGGCCAATTCGATCGCGCGCGGCGACGGCTTCACTTCGCTCAATTTTACCGCACGGCCTTCGGATTTGGAAACGATCTTTTGGGCAACGACGACGACATCGCCGACTTCGAGGCGCAAGCCGCAAGCGGCCAGGGAGTTGAGGATGATCGCCGCCAGGTCGTCGCCGGGCTGGATGAGGGGGATGTCCGGCAGGGCGGTCAGGGTCAGTTGCGCGGGCCGCGTCACTGGGTCACGCCTGTGATCTGTATCCCGCCTGTCTTGGACTTGTAGCGTTTGTTGATCGCGATCAGGAGCGCCGTGAGGCCCTCGACGACGACGGCGTTATCCAACCCCCCCGCCTCGTAGGCTTTCATGCCCCCGGCCTCGGCTAATTTCACGACTTCGGCGCGCGCTTCGGCGTCGTCAGAACAGACCAGCACGTCGCTCGACAGTTCGCGATCGAGATTCTTCAATGCGTGAGCCGGGACGTTCTGAAAGGCGGCGACCACTCTCACTTCAGGGCCGAGCAGTTCCTGCGCTTCGCGCGCGGCGGCCTTGCCGCCGGGCGGCCGGGCATCTTTGAAATCCACTCGCGCAGTCGCGTCCACGAGAATCTTGCCGCGCACTGCTTCTTTGACTCCGGCCAGCGCTTCCGCGTGAGCCGAATGTACGACGGTTAGCACGGAGATGTCTGCGGTTCGCGCGGCGTCGGCGTTCTCCATGCCGCGCACGGTGTCAATACCGAGTTGAGCGTTAATCTCGGCGGCGGTGGCCTGCGCCTTCTCCGCCGAGCGCGAGCCGACGATGACGTGGTAGCCGGCTTTGGCCCAACGCAGTGCGAGGCCGGGGCCTTCTTTGCCAGTGCCGCCGAGGATGGCGAGGGTTTTGGTGTTGTCCAATACGATTCTCCGATTGTGATCTACTTGGCCTTCATTGCCCGCCCGCGAGAGATGGTGTGGCGATCCATATCAATGATCAGGCGGAAATCCTGAAGCACGTGGGTTCCAACTATCGGCTCGCAATCGGGCGGGCCGATGACGACGTTGCCGGCGACCCGCTCGCCCCCAAAATCAAAAAGGCAGAAGCCGTAAGGCATTTCTTTTACCGTACTGTCGGCCAATTCAAGCGCGATTTTGCCGGCAGATTCAATGCCCAACTCCTCGGCTACGGTCGTCGGTATCCATGCACGAGTCGCGCCGGTATCCACAAGGAAAGAGATTTCTTTGTGCCGTGTCAGATCGCCGATGTTGGCGATGGTGAGCTCGAGATAAATGTCGCCCATGGTACACCTCACAGTTTATTGGATACACTGGCTACTCAAGCCACGAACCTCTCCCACACCTTCGCCGCCAACTCCCGACTCTTTGCCGTAATCTCCGCCTCATCCAACGTCAGCAGTCGCCGATCCTTCATCAGCACTTTGCCGCCGCAAATCGTCGTCGTCACCATCGAGGCTTCCCAACCGAAGAT
>JACQED010000301.1 GCA_016200785.1 Chloroflexota bacterium | reverse complement strand
TCAGGGCCTCACGTTCTTCGTCATCGCGCAATCGGGGCTGGCGCTGCTCACCGGGCTGTGGGGCGGCTCGGCGGCGCTGGCCGGGCTTGCCGCGCAGAGTCTCGCGTTGGTGCTCGGCGGCGCAGTCATCTTTCTTTTCAACGGCCACGACGATCAATCTGCGTGGCACACCGCCCTGCCCGGCGCGGATGTTGCGGCGCTGGTCGGCGTGCCGTTTCTCACGGGCTTCACTGGACAGTGGGCGCTCTACACGGGCCTGCTCGCGCAAGGCAACTACTGGGTTCTCGGCGTGTCCGCCGCCGCGCAGATCGTTCTCGTCGCGGGATTTCTGCGCTTGTGCTTTTGGCCCGCCGACGAGCCACTGCCGGCCGGCGAGCCGATCGTGACAGCAGCGTATTCCGTCGGCCTCGCCCTGCCGATTCTCTTCTTGCTGTTCGCCGGACTCTCGCCGTCGGGCCTCGCCGACTTTTTGGGATCTGGCGGCGTCCCCTCGGTGGCGAGTCTGTTCGCCCTGCCCGGCCTGATCGCGATCGCCGTGATCGTGTTGACGGCGATCAACGGGGGGGCGCTGTGGCGCTTCGAGGGCGACCTGCGCGCCCGCACCGACACGGTGTGGAACGCGCTCACCGTCGTGACTCGACTCCATTGGCTGTATCTGGCCGTGTGGGAAGTCTATCGTGCCATCAGCCGCGTCCTGCGAATGACGGCGGAAATCCTCGAAGGCCAGGGCGCGGTCTTGTGGGCGGTGCTCGTCGCATTCGTGATATGGCTGACGCTGAGTGGGAGAGCGCGATAAGCAGTGACAGGTGACGGGTGACGCGCTACTCGTCACCCGTCACGCGTCACATCTGCCATGCCTTCATTCACCGAAATCATCTCACGCTTCTCTCTCGTCGCCGGCAGAGAGGCGGCCATCGGGATGATCATCACCGCCGGCCTCCTGCTCATCGCCCGTGATTGGCGGCTCGCGGTCGGGGCGGTCACGGCGCAATATGTGCTTGCGGTGGTGTTGTTCGCGCAGGTCATCCCGCCGCAGGTGGCTGGAGTGAAACTGCTGATCGGCCTGATGAGCTGTCTCATTCTGTTTCTCTCGGCGACACAGGCCGACGCGCGCCGGAGGGAGATAGGCGGGGAGGCGGCCTCCCTGCTCCAGATGCGCGGCACGACTCTGCCGACCGGCCTGCCCTTTCGCGCCATCGCCGCCGTCATCGTCGGCTTGAGCGCGCTGGCCGTTGGCGGTCGGCCCGAGAGCGCGCTGCCGGAAGTCTCCGCCGACGTGACGCTGGCCGTCTTTGGCCTGAGCGGCATGAGCGTACTCGTGCTCGCGCTGACCGAAGCGCCCCTGGAGATCGGCCTTGGGCTTTTGACGCTGCTCACCGGCTTCGAGTTGTTCTATCACGCCGTCGAGCCGTCGCTGGCGGCGATTGCTCTGCTGGCGATGGCGCACTTCGGGATTGCGGTCGTGACAGGCTACCTCGCGATTTTGAGCGCGGGGCGGTGAGGGGGACAGAGATGACGACGATGGAGGGCATAGCGTGATTCCGGGCGCGGCGATATTCGCGGCGGCTCCGCTCGCGGCGGCGGGACTGGTGTACTTTTTGCGCGGATGGAAATCAGCCGCCGTTATTGTGGCGATGCTGGCTGTCGGCGCGCTGGCGCTCTTTCTATTGTGGCTCCCGCTCGGGCCGACGGGCCGCGTGCTAGGCCTCGGGATCGATCCCGCTGGAGCGATCGGCGCGCTGGGACGAACGTTGCGGTTGGAGACCGACGACCGGCCCGCGCTGATGTTCATGTATCTGGCATCGTTCTTCCTGTTCGGCGGCGGCCTGGCCGTGCCGACGCCCCGCGCATTTCTCCCGGCGGCGCTGTGCGCGCTGTCGGCGCTGTCGGCGGCCCTGTTCGTCACGCCCTTTGTTTTCGCAACCGCCTTCCTCGAAGCCGCCGCCATCCTGGCGGTGCTGATGTTGAGCGACGACGAATCTCCGCGCGCGACTCAGCGCGGCGCGCTGCGCTTCCTGATCTTCGTCACCTTCAGCGTGCCTTTCATTCTCCTGACCGGCTGGCTCTTGGAACTCTACAGCGGCAGTCCCGACGAGTTGACTCTGCTGTCACGCGCGACTGGACTGCTGGCCGCCGGTTTTGTCATCCTGCTCGCCGTCGTGCCCTTTCACAGTTGGATTCCAGCGGTGGCGCAAGACGCTTCGCCGTTCGCGGCGGCGTTTATGTTCACGGTCGTGCAGGCCTCCGTCACGTTCTTCATGCTCGGATTCTTGAATCAATACTCGTGGCTCGGCACGAATCCGCAAGTCTACGCCTGGCTGAGGCTGGCCGGATTAGTCATGGTGATTATGGGCGGCGCGTTCGCCTTCGCCCAGCGTTCGTTCGGCAGGCTGATGGGCTACGCGGTCATCGCCGACTATGGCGCGACGCTGCTGGCAATCGGCCTCGACAGCGCCGACGGCCTGCGGGTCGGCATCGTGCTGATCGCCCTGCGCGGGATCGCGCTGGCGGTGTGGGGAATCGGGATGGGCGCTCTGAGGCCGGCCGCGGGCGGCGGCGACGACTTCGGCCAGATGCGCGGCCTCGGCTGGAAGCAACCTCTCGCGGCGGCGGCGGTTTTCGTGGGCGGACTGTCGCTCGTCGGCTTCCCCTTGACGGCGGGCTTCGTGGGCCGTTGGGCGCTCTGGCGCTTGCTGGCCCCGGCCTATCCCGAAGCGGCGATCATCGTGTTGCTCTCCGCAGTGAGCGTCGGATTGGCCTATGCGCGCGGGCTGGCGTCGTTGATGGCGAAAGGAGATCAGCGGTTAGGGGTTAGGGTACAGGCGGGGGATCAGAGGAGCGGGGAAGCAGAAGGCATCGCGCCTGAAAGGCGCACATATTTGGGCGCCTCTCCTTTGTCGCTGATCTACTTCGTCGTCGGGCTGGCGGTGATTGCCGTCATTGGACTCTATCCTCAATGGCTGTTGCCCGCTGTGGCGAAGGCAGCGGAGGCGTTTGCGAATCTGGCGGGGTAATCTCAATCTCCAATCTCCAGTCTTGGTTCGGAAGGTCGGTAACTGGCTTCCACCCTCGGCACAATCGCCGACCAATCGTAGCCATTCTCAACGAAGCGACGCGCGGACTCACCCAGAGCCGCGCGTTTTGATTCATGGGCGAGCAGGGTGATGACGGTGTCGGCGAACGAGGAGGGGGAATCGGCGACCAGCAATTCAATTCCATCGCGCGCGGCGAAGCCCTCCGCGCCGACGGTCGTGGAGACAATTGCCTTCCGCATCGCCATTGCTTCAAGCAGTTTGAAGCGTGTGCCGCCGCCCATTCGCAACGGCGCGACGTAGACGGC
>JACQED010000300.1 GCA_016200785.1 Chloroflexota bacterium | reverse complement strand
ATCGCGGCCTCGCGCGCGGCGGATGCGGTGATGCTCGTGGCGCTGGCCGGAATGGCCGCGATCGGATCGCTCGTCGCTTATGCGGAGAGCGGCGATCGCCGCCACCTGGTTGTTGCCGCCGTCGCGGTCGGCGCGGGACTCGCTGGCGGCCCTCGCTTTGTGACGCTGATCTTTGTATTGCTGATCGCCGCCGTTCTCTGGCGCTTGTTGGATGGCGACGGCGTTTTGACGGCCGTTGATCGATTGAGAGGCGCGGGGCAGGTGGAACCATCGCCGCAATCGGCCGGGCGCGCTCGGATCGCCGGGATCGCGATCGGCGTGTTTCTCATCGGATCGTCGGCCCTGCTCACGTATCGTCCCGGCCTCGCGGCCTCCGCACAGGCGCTCCCGATCTGGTTCGCAGGCTGGCTGCCGACACAGGCGGGCCGCGACTGGCTTCACCTCCTGACCGTCCTCGTCGTCTATGAGCCGCTCATGCTTCTGTTCGGCCTCGCGAGCATGGCGCGCTTGGCGATACGCGGCAGCCAGAAACGCTCGGCGGCGTGGCTGTCCGCGACTTGCGCCATCGCGGCCTTTGCGGCCGGACTTGTTTACGCCGGGCGCACTTCCGATGACGTCGTCTGGATTGTAATTCCGCTCACTGGTCTCGCAAGTCTCTTTGTGGTCGAATTGCTGTGGGGCGATTGGGCCGAGATTGATGTTTCGGCGGTGGCCGTCCATTCCGCTCTCGTCGTCGTTCTGCTGACTTACGCCGGTATCAACGTCGCCGCATTCAGCGAAGCGCAAGGGACGCTGGCCGGCTCGGCGCAATTCATCAACCTCATGCTGGGCGGGACGGCTGTCCTGCTCGTCGCCGTCATCTCACTACTGTTCGGCGTGGGTTGGTCGGCCGAGGGCGCGGCGCGCGGCGCGGTGGTCGGCATGAGCGTCGTTCTGCTGTTTGCCGACACGTCTGGCGCGCGACACTTGACACGCTGGGGCGAGAGCCACGAAATAGCGAGCGAGCTCTGGCACTCCGGCGCGTCGATCCCGGCCAGCGGACTGCGGATGCTCACCCTCACGCTGGAGGATGTTTCCGATCGCGCCGTTGGCGCGCCCCACGATATTAAGCTCGCGGTGAACGCGCCGCGTGACGGCGCGCTGGCGTGGGCCTTGCGCGACTTTCACGCCGCCTCTTACCTCGACGCCCTCGCGGCGACGATCGACGCGCCGGCTGTGATTGCCCCCGCCGAACAGACGACGCCCCAACTCGGCTCGGCCTATGTCGGACAATCATTCGCGGTGCGCGCCCGGCTGGATACGGCGGCCATCGGCCCGACCGACTGGGTGAACTGGCTCGCCTTCCGGCGCGCGCCGTTGACGATGGAGAAAATCGTGCTTTGGGTGCGCTCTGACGTGCAATTCCGCACCGGGGAAGGAAAGAAACCATGACGACGATGGACGCAAGACTCGAACGTCGGCCTTTTCTCGAACGCCCGCTCCTCGAGACGCTTTCGCTTGACTGGGAGAAGATGCTGTATGCGATCCTCATCCTGGCGGCGATCGTAACTCGCTTCTACATGCTCGGCGCGCGAGTGATGAGTCACGATGAAAGTCTGCACACTTACTTTGCCTACAACTTATTTCAAGGCAAAGGCTTTCAGCACACGCCGCTCATGCATGGCCCGCTGAAATTTCACCTCGCCGCGCTATCTTACTGGCTGTTGGGCGACAGCGACTTCTCGGCCCGCGTGCCGACGGCGGTTTTCGGCGTCGCTGCGGTCGTGCTTCCGATGTTCCTCCACAAATGGCTGGGGCGCACGGGCGCGCTCGCGACTTCGCTGCTCGTGCTCATCTCGCCGTTCATGATGTACTACTCGCGCTACATCCGCGACGAGCCAATCGTCGTCGTCTGGGTCATGTTGATGGCGCTGATCACGTTCAGTTACGTCGAAAAGCGGGACGGGCGTTGGCTGGTCGGCCTCGCCGCCGTGACGGCGCTGTTCTACACGACGATGGAATCTTCGTTCATCTACGTCGCGATCTGGCTGTTGTTCCTCGGCCTGTACATTCTGCGCGACGTCACAGCGATGGCGTGGCCTCGCCCGGAATACAAGCGCATATTCCTGGTCTGTGTCGCCGGCGCGGGGCTGGCCGTTCTCGCTACGGGAACGTTCTTCTACCTCAGCCGCAACCCGCAGTTGCTCAACCCGAATCTGACAGCCGAACCGCTCGCACCGCAGGATGAGAACACCCACCAAATCGGCTTGCCTCCGTCGCCGTTCAACACGGGTATCGCAGTCGCGGGCGGCATTGCGGCGTTCTTCGTTGTGGCAGGGACTGCCGTATTCCTGTTGGCCTTCGGGCAAGAAGCGCGCCGCTTCCCCGCGCTCGATCTGATCGTCATCCTGTGGACGTTCGTCATGCCGCAGCTGACCGCATTCCCGGTGGCGTGGTTTGGACACGATCCGCTCGACTACAGTTTCCAGGGCGCGTTGTTCACGGCGACATTTCTCGTGCCGATCCTGCTCGTCTCGGCCGCGATCGGCCTCGTATGGAACTGGCGAAAGTGGTTGGTGTGTGCCGGAATCTTTTACGGCATCTACTTCGTATTCTTTACCACGGTGTTCACCAATGGCAATGGCTGGGCGACCGGGATGATCGGCTCGCTGGGTTACTGGTTGGCCCAGCAGGGCGTCCGTCGCGGCAATCAGCCGCCGTACTACTACGTGCTAGTCCAGATCCCGATCTACGAGTTCCTGCCGGCTCTTGGCGCGCTGGGCGCGATGATCTACGGACTCATTCGTTGGATCAGGGCCGAAGACGTTCCAGCCGAATCGAGCGTTGTGCCGTCCGGCGACGTGGAGGCGCTGTCCGGTGATGAAAATGTAGCGCCGCCGGACAACTTCGGAGCGCCTGATAATGTAGCAGCGCCTGATGGGCGCGATGCTTCATCCGGGCGCGATGCAGTCCGGCGCGAAGGTTTCCCCGCCATCCCTTTCCTCGCCTTTTGGTCGGTGGCAGGTGTGGTCGCGTTCAGCATCGCCGGCGAGAAGATGCCGTGGTTGACGACGCACATCACCCTGCCGTTCATTCTTCTCT
>JACQED010000074.1 GCA_016200785.1 Chloroflexota bacterium | reverse complement strand
GCGCATCCGCCGAAGCCCGCACCCGTGAGTCTTGCGCCGTAACAACCGTCCAGGCTCTGGGCGGCCTCGACCATCGCGTTGAGTTCGGGGCAACTGACCTCGTACAGATCGCGCAGGCTGGTGTGAGAGTCGTTCATCGCCGCGCCAAAAGAGGCCGTGTCCCCAACCCTCAACCACTCGACCGATTTCAACACGCGGGCGCATTCCTCGACGATGTGCTGTGCGCGGCGGCGGACAACATCCGGCAAATAGCGGGCGTACTTCGCGAAGTCGGCTGACGAGACATCGCGGAGGGCGCGGATGCCCGGAAGATGCTCGGAGAGGCGGCGCACGCTTTCGGCGCACTCCGCGACTCGTTCGTTGTATTTGGACCGGCCGAGTTGTCGGCGCACCTTCGTGTCGGCGACGACGATGGCGACGCCGGGCGGGAGCAGGACGGGTTGCCATTCGAATGTGCGACAATCGAAAAACAGGGCATGCCCTGCCCTGCCGTGCGCCGAGGCGAATTGATCCATCAGGCCGGAATTGACGCCGACGTATTCGACCTCGGCGCGTTGGCACGTTCGCGCCAGAGTCATCGTGTCGAGTTCCCAAGCGCCGAGGGCGCGCCACAGCACGGCGAAGGCCACCTCAACCGCCGCCGAGGAACTCAGCCCCGCGCCGACCGGCACGGTGGAGGAGAACACTGCGTCCACACCGCCGACCGACAACCCACGCTCCTGCAAGGCCCACGCCACGCCCGCCGGATAGCGAACCCAATCTTTGAGCGGCCGACCGACCGCGTCCACTTTCTTAGCGACCTCGGTCACGCGGAACGAAGTGCCTTCGCCGAGGTCGAGCGCGGTCAGCGAGGCCAGCGGGCTGACACAGCGCGAGGCGGCGATGTACACGGCGCGGTCAATTGCCGCCGGCAGAACGTAGCCGTCGTTGTAGTCGGTATGCTCGCCGATAAGGTTCACGCGCCCCGGCGCGCGGATCACGAGGGCCGGGTCGCTCCCCGCGCCGTAGTATTTGCGAAAGGCGGGCAGTAGTCGTTCAGGGATATTCATGCTGCGGTCTCCAGACCCAATCCAAGAACTTAACCGCGAAGTCGCAAGGAGCGCGAAGTTAATCTTGGCGTGCTTCGCGTCTTCGCGGTTCAAACGTTTTTCGAGTCTGCCAACATCCCCATCTCGACCATCGCCTCCCGCAACTTCTCCCAATCGGCCCGCTTCACTTCCACCGCAAGCGGGCCAAGCGTTTCTCCGAGACAGCGTCTAGTTTTGGGCGAAGCATTCAGCCGTTCAATGATGTCAGCCGATTTGACGCGCAGAACCATCATCTCGTCGAACACGGCCTCCGTTCCGGCCACCTCCCACCGTTCGAGCGCGGCGACGAGTGACTTGGGCACCGGGTTTTCGCCGGCCTTATTGAGAAATGCGAGTATGTGTCGAACGGCCACGCTCTGATCCCTGGCGCGGGCCAGCGAGCAGGCTGAAATACGATAGTGATAGGTCGTCACTTCTGCGCGATCCGCCTCTGGGCTTTCCCAGTCGGTGAAGCGGGCGGCGGTGAATCGATCATAACTATTCACGCCGCGCGGGATGGCGAGCGCGCCATCGGCGCGGATGATGATTTTGCCCGGCGGCGAATCGGCCGGCCATCTCGCGCCATGCAACAGCGCGCGCCCCGCCCGCGTCAGCCGAAACCTTGCCCCCCACTCCTCTCTCCTGCCGCGAACTGATGCGGCAGGAGAGAGGGAGCCTGTGTCCTGCCCAATATCTGCAAGCCCAAGCCAGCTCATCGGCCCGCAGATGATGTGGCGGATCAACGCGCCGTCCACTCGATCCCAATTCTCGAATCCGCGCAGATACTCGCCGGTCGCCGTGTCGCGGATGTACCACGAGTCGTAATCGCCCGCCGGGCGCTGGAAGTCGGGCGCGCGATCCTTCATCGCCAGCGCGAAAGACTCCAGCGACCACCATTCGCCGATCGGGATTTGAGCCAGCAGTGACAGAATCGCCTGCCGCGCGGCAAGAGGATCGTTCGGCGGCGTGATCGCTTCGGCAATCAGCCCCTCGACGTGCGTCAGATCGTTCCAAGTCGGATCGGTCTGCCACGTCTCGGCGAGGCGTTGATGCTGTTGAGCGCGCGGCGCTTCGAGGAAAGGCCTGGCCTGCGCCGCTTGGGGCTTGAACGGCGTGCCGGCTGCGAGGCCGAGATGAGCGATCAGGTGCAGAATGAATTCGAGGCTGGCGGGCTGAAGCAGAACTTCGCCAAGAGCGGCGCGATGTTTGTCTTGCAGAGGCAGGCTCGCTTTTTCGTTCTGCAAATACGCCAGCGCCGTGCAGGTATCGTCCACGATCACGCTCCCGGCAATCAGCGGACTCTCCGGCGCGGGCACGGCCTCGCCCGGCACGGCGGGCGGAGCGGGAGTCGGTTGAGGCAAAAGAGGAGCAAGATCAGACGGGACGAAGAAGAATTCTTGCGGCGTGGGCCTGGCCTCGGCAAAGGCGCGGCCGATCAGGCCGCGATACCACAGCGCCTCGACCGGCGAGACGGGAGCGAGCCACGCTTGCTCGCGATCGCGCCGCGCCGGGCCCATCGGGCGGACTTCGCCGAATTGTCGCGTGAACTGCGCGACGGGGAGTCGCCCGCCGGCGGCGAGTAGATTCTCCAGCGCAGCGCGGGCCTCCGGCGGCAGACTATCAAGAACTTCACGGGCGGCGTCGGGGCGCAACAGAGCCTCGGCCAATTCGTCGGCGGCGGCGCGCGCATCCCTCGCCGCAAGTTCAACGCCCCACAGGCCGGCGATGATCCGAAGCAGGCCAAGATCGTAGTCGAGGAAGACGCGGCGAAGGGACAACATTGTAGATTGCCGGCTACCGACCGCTGATTGAATGCTGTCCGCAATGAGCAATCAGCAATCACACATCAGCAATCTCACTGCATCAGTTGAATTGCACCGGGAATCACTTCGACCTCGACGTGCTTCACATTGGACTCGTAATGCGCGAAGACCTCGCCGTCGAGGTGAATGGGGATGGGCCGGTCGGCGTCCAGCGTGAGTTTGGTGGTGCGGCTGATCATCACCTGCCTGAATCGCCCGTGCTTGCCGCTCATCACTTCGGGGATCAGCCTGAGCATCATCGCGCGGGAGACTTTGTCAATGGTCACGAAGTCGAGCACGCCATCGTCGAATTTCGAGTCGGGCGTGGTCTGAAAGCCGCCGCCCTCGCGCGGGCCGTTGCCCACGGTCAGCATCAGGATCGGCTTGTCGGCCTCGCCGCCGTCCCACTTGAGTTTCATGTGCGGCGCGTCGTAGTTGAGCGCGATCGTCTTGAGCGTGGCGGCGAAATACATCGCGAAACCGTACAGGCCCTTGATCGTGCGGCTCTGGAGATTCACCGCCGCGTCGAAGCCGATGCCGCAGGCGTTGTCCCAATATTCGACTCGCCCGTGCTCGTCGCGGATGACACCCACATCCACCGACTTCGCTTCGCCGGCCAGGACGCGCCTGGCGGCTTCGGGCGCGGGCCGCAGCACACCCACCCCGCCGGCAAAATCGTTGCCGGAGCCGATCGGCACGATGCCGAGCACAGGCCGGTGGGCGGGCGCGATTTTCATCAGGCCGTTGATCACTTCGTGCACCGTCCCATCGCCGCCCAGCGCCACGATCACGTTGAACCCGTCCGCCGCCGCGCGCGCCGCGATATCGGCGGCGTGGTTGGGATGCTCGGTTGGCGACCAGTGCGCCCCGCCGTGCGCCTCGAACAGCGCGCGCAAATCCGCCGCTGTCTGGCCCGCCCGCCCGCGATCGGCGGCGGGGTTGAAGATGAGTTCTATTCGCCGCTCCATCCGGCCTCCTCGACGGCCACGAATATGTCCGTGTCCGAAATCATCCCGATCAACTCACCCGACTCGTCGGCGACGGGCAGGTGGTGAACGCGCAGGGCCTGCATCTTGACCGAACACTCCTTGATCGTCCACTCGGGCCGGGCGGTGACGATGGGCGAAGTCATGATCTCTTTGACTTTGACCGAGCGCGGGTCGCGCTCCTGCCCGGCGATCTTGTCGCGGATGTCGGTGGAAGTGACGATGCCGTGCGCGCCGCCGGGCGCTTCGGGTTTCACGACGATGCTATGGATGTTGCGCCGGCGCATGATGGTGACGGCGTTTGATACGCTGTCGTCGGGCGCAACAGCGATCACGGGGCTGCTCATATAGTCGTTGACGGTGTTAGGCATGGGAGACTCGGGGGTTGGGGATTCAGGATTTGGAGTTTGGGATTTCAAGTATTGTACTTACAAGTGAAGTGAGAGTCAATTTGAATCTGCAAAGCGCCTTCGCCGCCGCCTACCATGCATTGGGCTACGATCTGGAAGTTGACTACGGGCGACCACCTGAGATACCGTTGGAAGAGGAATGGGCGAACAGAGCCGAGGTGATTTTGCGCGCGGCAGGCCGCCGAGTCTAGTTTCCCGTCATAGCCAATGCAACCGCTCCCCACAACGGCGCATCATCGCCGAGCGCGGCGGGGACAATATCCACCGTCATCCCCGGCAATACGTTCGCCCGCGCGGCTGAGCGCACCGCGCGCCACCAACGCTCGCCGGCTTTCGTCACACCACCCCCCAGAATCACGCGCTGAGGATTCATCAGCGTGATCGCCGTGCCCAAGCCGTGACCGAGCGCGCGGGCGGCCTCGGTCAACACTGCCTCGGCCAGTTC
>JACQED010000299.1 GCA_016200785.1 Chloroflexota bacterium | reverse complement strand
GGGCACTCGTCGTAGATGTACTCGATGCCGCGCATCAGGGCATAGGCCGCAGTTTCGCTCTCGTAGAAACGGCAGAAGGGCTTGGCTTTGCGGGCGAGGCCGGGTCGGTTTGCGTAAAGCACCGGGGCCTGCCGCGCCAGATAGCCGGTTTGCCAGTGGAGCGTGTTCTGCATCAGCACGGCGGCCTCGTCGTCGAGATTGTGGCCGGTGACCAGCACCGTGTATCCGCCGTCGTAAGCCGCGCGATTCATGATGTAGCGTTTACTCAGGCCGCACACCGAGCACGGCTTGCCCTTGCCGCGATTGCTGATGGTGAAAGCTTCGGGGATCGTGCCGCCGTGGATTTCTTCCACATCCACCGCGATCAAGTTGGCCCCGTGCTCGTCGGCAAACTTGCGGCAGAACCCCAGCGACGATTCGGAATAACCGATCTCGCCCTCGATGCCCAGCCCGATGTAAAGCCCGTCGGCATGATAGCCGAGTCGCAGGAGCACGTCCCACAGCGACAATGAATCCTTGCCTCCCGACACCGCCACGAGAACGCGGTCGCCATGCGCAAACATCTCGTACTTCTCGATGAAGCGCTCGGTCTGCTCCGGCACCCACTCCAGGTAATGCTCGGCGCACAGCGCCAGTTTGTGCTGACGCATGTTGATGGAGGCTTTCTCACCGCACTTGCGACATTTCATGTTGGGATTTGGGGCTTGGGATTTGGGATTTTCTGCGCGCCCCCCGATATCACCGCAATCAACTTAATCTGGTCGTCCTCTTTCAGGATTTCGTCGTCGGTCAGCAATCTGCCTTTGCGCGTGGCTAGGATTGTCTCCGGGGACAGGCCGACCTTCTTGATCGCGTCGCGCACCGTCATCCCGCTCGGCAATTCAAATTGCTTGTCACGATACGTCAGTTTGGCTGGCATAACTGGTAGTTCCCTCTGGCGGAAGGATTGTACCAGTTGGGGAGGGGGGTGTCAACAAATGGGATTGCCGTCTCGAAGAAGCGGGAATATAATCCAGATAGGACTTACGCAGTTCGCGCGGCGGACAACCACGAAGACACGATGACACAAAGATTCACAAAGGATTCTCCTCGTGTTTCTTCGTGCCTTCGTGTCTTGGTGGTAAACTGGCCTGCCAAGTGCGTAACTCCTACCAGATATGGGAAGAGACTTGAAGAGGAGCGTGGGCGATGATTGAGAGAGAAGCGCAGTCCATTGAAATAGTGGCTAAGCCGCCCGAACGGTTGCGGATGACCTACGAGGACTACGAGACCTGGGCCGCCCAACAGCCCGGGCGCACCGAATGGGTAGACGGGGAGGTGATCACTCATATGTCCGCGACACCGTTGCACGAGAAAGTGATCCAGTTTCTCAGCACTCTCCTGTACCTATTTGCTCGGTTTTTCAACCTGGGCGAGGCTTTGGCTGGCCCGGTTGAAATGAAGCCTGCCGCTGGAAGCCCGGCCCGCGAGCCGGACATCTTTTTCGTGGCGGTGGCACACCTCGACCGACTGGGCGACAAGAAACTGACCGGCCCTGCCGACCTGGCCATCGAAGTCATTTCCGACGACAGCGTCAGCCGCGATCTCGATGACAAATTTATCGAATATCAAGAAGCCGGCGTGCCCGAATACTGGGTGATTGACCCGCGCCCTCGCCGCAAGCGCGCTCTGTTCTACCAGGCTGACGAGCAGGGACTCTATCAATTAATCCCGGTGGGACGCGATGGCATCTATCGCTCAAAAGCCGTTCCCGGCTTTTGGCTGAGAGTCGAATGGTTGTGGGGAGATGAACTGCCGGACCCGCAGTTGACCTTTGCCGAAGTGGCGGGCTTCGCGCCGGAGGTAGTGGAGGCGCTGGTCAAGATGAAAAAGGGGAGATGAAACTAATCACCCTCTGGCCTTCGCCCTCATTCCCCTCTTCACCGTCGCCGCCGGCTTCGACCCATTCGCCTTTTCCAGCAGTCCTTGAATCTCGACGGGCAGATGGCCGACGTCCAGCGTCTCACCGTCGCAGAATAGCATCGCTCTTTCAATCACGTTTCGCAATTCCCGAATATTGCCCGGCCAGCCGTAAGCTTTCAGCGCCTCCATCGCCCGCGCACTGCACCCCTGCACGCTTCTCCCTTGATCGAGGTTGAACTTGCTGATGAACGCGCCCGCAAACTGAGGAATATCCGGGCGGCGCTCGCGCAAAGGCGGCAGGTGGATCGGGACGACGTTGAGGCGGTAATACAGGTCGGGCCGGAATTTCTCGGCCTTGATCATCTCCGGGATATTGCGGTTCGAGGCCGCCAGCACACGCGCGTCAATGGTGATATCGCTGGTTGCGCCCAGCCGCCTGATCTTGTGCTCCTCGATCGCGCGCAGAAGCTTGGCCTGCACCTCGGTCTTCATGCTCGAAATCTCGTCCAGGAACAGCGTACCGCCGTCGGCGACTTCCATCAGCCCCTCTTTGCGTTTGTTCGCCGTCGTGAACGCGCCGGCCTCGTGGCCGAACAACTCGCTCTCGAAGAGCTCCTCCGGGCCGGAGGCGCAATTGATCGCCATGAAAGCGCGCCCGGCGCGAGGCGACCTCGTATGGATCGCGTGGGCCACGACCTCTTTGCCCGTTCCGCTTTCTCCGCTGATCAGCACGTTGGCATTCGATGCGGCGACGCGCGCCACGGTCTCCGCGATCTGCTTCATGGCGGGCGTCTCGCCGACGATCCACTCGTCGTGATCCCGGTGACTGCGGCGGAGAAGCGCGAGTTCGCGGCGCAGGGCGACCGTGTCGGCGGCGCGCCCGAGCGCCTTCAACAATCGAGGCAGTTTGATCGGCTTGTGAATGAAATCCTGCGCGCCGGACTGCATCGCGTCCACGACCGTCTCAACATCGTCGAAGCCGGTGATCACGATGACCGGCAGGCCGGGCGCTTCGCGGGCGATGCGTTCGAGTAACGTCAATCCATTGCCATCCGGCAGGCCGAGGTCGAGCAACACGATGTCGGCCTCACCCCTTTCCACCTGAGCGTAGGCCGACGTCAGCGAATCGGCCTCGGTCGCCTCGTATTTATGGTCCTGGAGAATCTGTCTCAGAAAAGATCGCGCGTTGCGCTCGTCGTCAACGATGAGAACGGTTGTCATGTGATCTGCCTCGCCGCCGGGATGAGAATGGTGAAGACCGTGCCCACATTCGACCAAGTTTGCATCGTCAGCGTGCCCCGGTGAACGTGGATGATGCGCTTGGCGATGCTCAGGCCCAGGCCGGTGCCGTCGGACTTGGTGGTGAAGAACGGATCGAAGATGCGTTTCTGCACCTCGGCCGGAATGCCGGGGCCGGTGTCGCCGACGTCTATCTGAATGTAGTCTTGAATGTCTCCCGCGACCTGGCGCTCCTCACGCCCCCCGCCGCGCGCCGCCGGCCCGACCGTCACCGAGAGAGAGCCGCCCGTGTCGCCCATTGCCTGAACCGCGTTCTCGATCAGGTTGACCATCACCTGTTCCATCATCCGTGAGTCCATCAGCGCCGGCGGCGTGCCGGGTATGTAATGGCGGGCGATTTCGATATTGCGCCGCACCAATCGCGGGCTGAACCGAGTCAGGATACGGTCGGCGAACTTGTGCGCGTCGGTCGGCTCGATCTTGACCTCGGCCGGCTTGGCCACCATCAATATGTCGCGCAGCAGCCGGTCGATACGACTGATCTCGGCCAGGATTTTGTTGACGGTGTCCTGCAGGCTGTCCTCGGCCGGAATCCGGGAGGCGATCAACTCCAGACCGGTCGCCATCGTGTTGAGCGGGTTTCGTATCTCGTGCGCGAAAATCGCCGACATTTCGCCGAGGTAAGCCTGCTGTTCAAGATGATGGCCTTGCGCTTCCAGTGTCTTCAGGTGTGTCACGTCTGCGAACAACACTGCCGCGCCGCTCACGCGGCCCTGGGCGTCGACCAGGGGCAAACCTTGCACCCGGGCTGGAAACTCGTGCCCGTCGCGTCTTAGCAATTGCGCCTCGCGTTCGCCGAGCGGCTGGGCATCGGTCAGCACTGCGCGGAGCGCTCCGTCCAGCGAATGCGGCGAAACCAACACCTCTTCCACTCGACTGCCGATCACCTCCTCCGCCCGGTATCCCAGAAGTTCCTGACCGGCAGCGTTGATCCGCGCCACCACGCCGTCCGCATCCAGCATGAAAACGCCGTCGCTCATCGCCTCAAAGATCGTGTTCAACTGCTGTGTCAGGGCGGCCGCGCTCCCTACGGTCCCCCGATGGAGGTGAGATCGTGCCTGTTCCAGCAATAGCGCCGAAACCAGGCGCGCGGCGACGCCTCCGAGCATCGGCGCGACGTCCGGCGCCTTTCGCCCGGAGCGAAAGCCGGCGACGACCATCCCCGAAGAGGCATCGCCGTCGCTCAACGGGTGGGCTACGAACGCCGACCAGCCGCCCGCCCGCGCCGCGCGCGCGAAGGGGGTGTCCGGCCGTTGCCCGGTGTGCCACGCCAGGGGCGTGAGGCATCCCTGGGCGTCGCCCGCGCCGAGCCGTTTTGGAAATACTGACGGCAAGTTGACGTCGGCGCGGAGTTCGATCCCCGGCGGATCGATTGTCACGAGATACAATCCCGCGCCGTCGGCGTCGAGCAGTGATACGTAATCCACCAGCGCCCGGTCGAGGGTGACCGCCTCGGGATTCAGGATTGACGCGGCGAGACGATCGACGGCGGCGACTGAAAGCGCCCGCCTGGCCTCAATTTGCTCAGCGGCGGCGCGGCGAGCCGCGTCGCGAACGAAGAGAAGCATTTCGGGCCGGCTGCCGTCGCCGCCCGCGATGGTCGAAATACGCAGGTCGATCGCGACGATCCTTCCCGACCGAGTGCGGAGCGGGACGTTGAGCAAGGTGCGTGCCGGCCCGCCAAGCGCGGAGTAAATCTGTTCCAGCGCGCCGGGCGCGTCGGTCACGGCAACCAGCTCGGCCAGCGAACGGTGCGTCAGCTCGTCGCGCGAGTAGCCGGTGAGTTCCGCGGCTTTGAGGTTCGCGTACTGGCAAAGTCCGGTGCCCGGCGCGACGAGCAGAACGGCGTCGTCGAGTTGTTCGGCGAGACCGCGAAAGTGCCCCCCAGGATTCGCCGGCGGGCGAGCGCCGAGCCGTGTCAATGGTGACGCGAGCAATTGGGTCATCGCCTTTGTCCGTTCGAGTAACTCGCCTGCCGCCGCCGCGCCGCCGCCGGCAGTATGCCTTCCGCCGCTCGATACTTGGCGACGGTGCGGCGCGCGACGTGATAACCCTGCCGGGCGAGGCAGGCGGCGATTTCGTCGTCGGTGAGCGGGCGCGGTTCGGCGGCGACGATGGATTTCACCGCGTCGCGCACCGAGAGACTGCGATCGAAAAACTTCGACAGCGGCACGATGCGCCCGTCCGGCAGGGCGGCCGTTTTGTTCGCCACGGCGCGCGAGATGGTGGATTCGTGAACGCCGAGGCGGACCGCCAGCGAGACGCGGGTGAGAGGTTTCAAATCACGATCGCCGCCGTGTATGAATTGCCGCTGCTCACACGCGATCGCTTCCAGCAGGCGGCACATCGTGTTGTTTCGTTGCTGCATGCATTTGGCGAACAACACCGCGCGCTCGACGTAGCGCTCCCAACTCTCCCGCTCACCTTCTTCGCATTCGGCCAGCGCGTTCTTGATCGCAGGGTCGACACGCAGAGTTCCCGCGATCGGGGTGAACACTTCGACGTGAAGCGGCCCGTTGGCGTCGTGGGGCGGGCGCGAGATGATCACGTCGGGGCGGAAATACGCCGAGTTGTCGGCGCAGGGCTGGCCACGCCCGTCGCCCCAAAACGCTTGGGCCGGATAGGGCGTCAGGTTGCGCTGGATGAAATCACGCGCGTCCTTCACTTCTTCGCGCGAAACGCCCAATATCCGCGCGACGCGCCCGAAATCGTGCCGGCACAGCATGTCCCAGTGATTGGCGATGCACGCGCGAGCCAGCGGGTGAGACTTCCCCTCTTCTTCAAGCGACTCGAGTTGCAACAGCAAACTCTGGCGCGTGTCTCGCGCGCCGAGTCCGGGCGGCTCGGCGTGCTGAACCAGATTCAAAACGCACTGCACGCGTTGGAGCGTGACGCGAAGAAACTGCGCGCTTTCCGCCGGCGACTCCGGCAAGAAGCCGCGCTCGTCGAGGCGCGCCAGCAGATAGGCGGCGATGGGGCGATCGTCGACGTCGAGCGCCGGGGCGATCTGGCGCAGGATGTGCTCGGCCAATTTCTCCGGCGCGCGCGGCTCGACGGCCTCGCGTTCCTCGCCGTCAGTCCCCTCCCCGCGCATCGTGCCGGTGGTTGTGCCGCACGCCGAAAGGTACACAATCGGCCCGTCGTTGGCGCGAGGCGCCACGTGGCACACCGGGCATGGCATGCGCTTCAGTCTCCGGCCGCAGGTGGGGCAGCGTATTTCGCTGACGAGTTCGAGCGCCGGGTTCGAGGCCAGCTCGGCGGCGAGCGTCTCCTCCAACTCGACGGCCGAGAGGCCGATCAGGGTCATCGTCTGGGCGAGGTGGGCGGTGGTTAGAGGCCGCTGGCGGAGGCCGGTGTGTGCCGATAGTGGGGACATGGTAAGACCGCGAAACAGGGCGAAATGGCGCAGTAATTGGTGAGCCGTTACAGTTAGAGTATAGTTGACCCGGCGTTAGAAGTCAATTAGACAGTTGCAAGGAACGTGCCAAAAAAGGTGGTAAAATCCCCGGCAGGAGGTCAGTATGGAAAGACTTGTCCTCGGGCTCGGCCCGGCCTTCGCCGCCGGATTTGCCGTGCAACAACTGCTCGAACTGCTCGACCCGCTTCTGACAAGGTTCGGCTCCTCCAAGAGATTTGCGGTGGGCCTGATCGCGCTGACTTTCAGCCTGGTGCTGTCCTTCGGCGCGAATCTTCGTGTGCTTGTCCCGCTCGGCGCGACCGCCGTGCCAGTCTGGGCCGATGGTCTGGTTACCGCGCTTCTGATCAGCGCCGGCACCGAGGGGTTCAACTCGGTGTTGAAATTCCTGGATTACGCCAAACAGAATGCGAAGAAGGCCGCGTTGCAATAGTGACCGATCTCGTCATCGTCGGTGGCGGGCTGTCCGGATCGGAGGCGGCGTGGCAGGCGGCAGAGCGGGGCGTGAGCGTGAGGCTCTACGAAATGCGACCACGCCTCATGACGCCCGCCCACGTCGGCGATCGGCTGGCCGAACTCGTCTGTTCGAATTCGCTCGGATCGAATCTGCCCGACCGCGCGGCGGGCGCGCTCAAGGCTGAACTGCGCCGTCTCGGCTCACTCATCCTCGACTGCGCCGAGAAGACGGCCGTGCCGGCCGGCGGCGCGCTGGCGGTGGATCGCGAACGGTTCGCCGATCTCGTGACCGCGCGCGTGACGGCGCACCCGCGCATCGGGCTGATCCGCGAAGAGACGCCGTCGATCCCCGACGGCCCGTGCGTGATCGCCTCCGGCCCGCTGACCTCTGAAAGCCTGGCCGCCGACATCGCGCGCCTCGCCGGCCAGGAGCATCTCTACTTTTACGATGCGCTCGCGCCGATCGTCGCCGCCGAGTCGATTGACATGAGCGTCGCCTTCCGCGC
>JACQED010000290.1 GCA_016200785.1 Chloroflexota bacterium | reverse complement strand
GTGCGCGCGATGAGTTGAGGGAGGTGCTTCATGCCATCGCCTTTTCCCGGAATGGATCCGTACCTTGAAGCCTCGCACATCTGGGAGGACTTCCACGCCAGCCTGGCTTCAGAAGTTCGTAAGCAACTGGCGCCGCGCCTCCGTCCGCGCTACGTGGCTGTGCTCACGCCTCGCGTTACCTTTGACGAGGTTGTCATCGAAGAGCGGCCATACTCCGCCAAGCCCGACGTGAGTGTGTATCGCCTCCGAGAAACTGCATTCGCCGCCGAAACCGACGTGATCCCGCCGCCCCCGATCACCGGCCGGGTTGCAATCGAAGAAGAAATCCGGCTGTACACCGTCGAGATTCAAGAGGTCGCCAGCGGCCGGCTGGTGACGTCCATCGAAATCCTTTCGCCGGTGAATAAGCGCCCCGGCCACGAAGCCTTCGACCAGCATCAGCGCAAGCGGCGCGACTTGGCCCGCGGGTACGTTCATCTGCTCGAGATCGATCTGCTCCGCGCCGGACGCCGCTGGCCGCTGCTCACGCCTCTGCCCGCCGCGCCGTATTTCGTCTTTCTCCAACGCGGCTGCGGGGCGCGCGTCGAAATCTGGCCGCTCCGCCTGCAAGAGTCGATCCCGGTCGTGCCCGTGCCCCTGCTCGAACCCGACTCGGACGCGCCGCTCGACCTGAGCCTCGCCATCCGCACCCTCTACGACGAAGCGGCCTACGATCTGCGCCTTGACTACCGCCAGCCGCCGCCGAAACCCGACCTCTCGTCCGAAGATGCTGTTTGGGTTGACGCCCTCCTGCAACCCGTCAAAGCGCAGAGTTAGCATTTGGGATTTGGGATTTTGACTCTACCCTTGTCCGGCAACCTCCTCCACAACCTCCTCCTCTTCGGACGCCTCCTGCGCGGCCTCGGCCTCGACGTGAACCCGGGCCGCATGATCGATCTCACCCAGGCGCTGGGCTACATCGAGATCGGGCGCAAGGCCGACTTCTATCACGCGGCGCGCAGTCTGCTCGTTCACCAGCGCGAAGATATTCCGCTCTTCGATCAAGCCTTCGAAGCGTTCTGGCGCAAGCCGGCCGACGGTTGGACGACGCTCGATATGAGCACGCTCGGCCGACAGCGGCGGCTCCGTCGGCCGATCGTCGCGCCCCCACCGCTCAAGGAGCCTAAGCCCGCATCGCCGGAGGCCGGAAACGAACAGCCGCCCGACGAAGGCCAGCCGCCGATCATCCAGGTGACGGTGACTTACAGCCAGCGCGAGGTGCTGAGACGAAAAGATTTCACCGAACTGACCGGCGAGGAATTGGACGCGATCAGACGCTTGATGGCTGAACTCGTGTGGAGCCTCGGCCAGCGGCGCACGCGAAGGCGCAAGCCGGGGCACGGCCAGTTGTTCGACCTGCGCCGCACCTTGCGGCGCAACATCAAATTCGGCGGCGAAATTCTGCAATGGGCGCGGCGCGAGCCGAAGTTGAAGCCCCGCCCGCTGGTGATCATCGCCGATATCAGCGGCTCAATGGAGCGTTACACGCGCCTCCTGCTGCACTTCATCTACAGCCTGGCCGAAGGGCTCGACCAACAGGTGGAGGCCTTCGTGTTCAGCACGCGCCTCACCCGCGTCACCCGCCAACTGCGCGGGCGCGACGTGGAGCGCGCTCTGCGCGAGGTGTCGCGCGTCGTGCCGGATTGGTCGGGCGGCACGCGCATCGGCGAGGCGATCAAAACGTTCAACTTCGATTGGGGGCGACGGGTGCTGGGGCGCGGGGCCGTCCTGCTGTTGATTAGCGACGGCTGGGATCGCGGCGACGCCGACACGCTGAGAGAGGAGATGGCGCGCCTCCAGCGATCGTGCCATCGCGTGATCTGGCTCAACCCGCTCCTCGGCTCGCCGGAATACGAGCCGCTCACGCGCGGCATGAAGACTGCCTTGCCGTACATTGACGACTTTCTGCCGGTCCATAACCTTGCCAGCCTCGAGGACTTGGCCGACCACTTAACGGGTTTGGGTTATCGCGGTCACGGGCGGCGGCGGCAAGCGAAGGTTATGGAATCCAATTCTGTAGTGAAATAATCCTATTCAAACATTAGCGTCTGATGAAAGCCATTGACTCTTTGCCCGAATCTGCCCTATACTAGTTCCAGTTCGGCCGAAGGAGAAACCGCTATGAGCGGAGCAAGCCTTCAACTGAATACTGTAGAGGTCACAAGCACGAGGTGCCGCATTTTGCGCCCGCGTGCTTTTTTGTTCGTTTCACCAATTCAGAAAGGAACAAAAGGAGAAACCACATGGACTACAGCATGGTCGGCAAAATCGAGAAGGCCAAGCGCTATGCCCAGGAGCGAGGGCGATTTCGATTTGAGCAATTCACGGTGTCGTTCGCGGGCGACAACAACCCCCACACCGTCTCTTTCGACCATGGCAATTGGAAATGCGACTGTGACTTTTTCGTAGGGCGAGGTGTGTGCAGTCACACCATGGCGCTGGAGCGCATCTTGGATCAGATGCTCCCGGCGATGGTTCCGGCTTAGACAACTTCATACAACGAAAGAAAACGGGCGAGGCCTCGTCGAGGGGCGCTCGCCCGTTTTTGTTGCGGGCGTTTGACAAATTGGCGCATCAGAATAAACTCTCTTGTCACAACGAATCAGCCCGCGTCAGAAAGCGTGTGTGAGGATCGCTCAGGTCAAGGAGGCAGGCATGTCACCACAGGCATTAGGGATCGACGTCTCGCATTGGCAAGGCGCAGTGGATTGGAACGCCGTGAGAGCATCCGGTATCTTGTTTGCATTCGTGAAGGCGACCGAGCGCGACAACGTCGTGGACCCGCGCCTCGACGCGAACTGGCAGGGAATGAAAGCCGCCGGGATCATCCGCGGCGGCTATCACTTCTTTCGCCCCACAGCCGACGCCCAGCGACAGGCCCAACACTTCGCTCGACACATCTCGTTGGCGTCCGGCGACATGCCGCCGGTGCTGGATCTGGAGACGGCAGAAAATGTGGACAACGCCACAATCATTGCCGGCGTCGAAACCTGGCTAAGAGTGGTGGAGCAGTTGACGGGCCGCAAGGCAATCATCTACACCAGCGCCAGTTTCTGGAACACGCACATAAAAAACGCCGGCGGCCAATTCCCGCCGTGGACGAGTAACTATGGCGTGTGGGTGGCGAGTTACACCACGAATCCCCAGCCGGTCATTCCTAAGGGCTGGGCGAAATGGGATTTCTGGCAATACTCGGAGCAAGGGAACGTCAACGGCGTGGGCGGCAACTGCGACGTGGATCGCTTCAACAGCTCGGAGGACGATCTGCGGACGTATGTGGGATCCGCGCCGCCGGTGGTGGTCGTCGCGCCGCCGCCACCACCGCCTCCATCTCCGCCGCCACCACCGCCCGATCCCGATCCCTTCGCCGGAGGCGCAGTGATCGCCCGGCCCGGCGACCCCGGCTTCTCGGAGGGCTGGTACTTCCCCGAGGGCGATCCAGAGCATCACATCTCCGCTTTCAACGACGTTTACGGCTGGCAGGTGAAATACAAGAACGGGACGACGGCCGACGCCTATTACTGCAC
>JACQED010000289.1 GCA_016200785.1 Chloroflexota bacterium | reverse complement strand
GCGCAACTCTCCGCCGACGATCCGGCATTCAAAGAGATTGGCGAAGGGCTGAAGCCGGTCGCCGTTGGGGTATCCGATCTCGACGCCGGAGTAGACGCCGATCAGACGGAGCGGTTCGACTTCGAGGCCCGTCTCCTCCCGGACTTCGCGCACGGCAGTGGCGGCCAGCGACTCACCGAGGTCGAGCGAGCCAGCGGGCAAGGCCCACCGGCCGGTGTCACTGCGCCGATGCAGAAGGATGCGCCCGCCCTCATCGCGGATGAATGCCGATGCGCCGGGCGCGATGAATGCGTCGTGACCGAAGGCGGATCGCAATAAGTGAAATGCGCCGTCCGGCCCGGTGGTATTCCGAAATTCGGGTGGATCGAATTGTGCGGCCTCGTTCCCGGCCAAACAATCGCGGACCATATCGGCGTACCACAGTGGTTGGCGGGGCAGGGCATCGGGCGAATAGAATTCGAGCGCGGTGATCTCGCCGGCTTCGGTTCTGAGATCTCCGGCGACGATGCGACACGCGAAGGCCGCCGTCACTTGCTGAACTTCGTCGCCGTTGGGATAGACCACGTCGTAGCGCGGGCTCGAATAAACGCCGACCAGCCGTACCAGCTCGACGACGAGGCCGGTCTCTTCGAGGACTTCGCGGCGACAGCAGTCAGCGATGTGTTCGTTCAGTTCGAGGACGCCGCCGGGAAGACCCCACCACGCATCGCGGAAATCTGCGCGGCGCTCAAAGAGGATGCGCCCTTCGTCGTCGCGAACGATCGCGCTGGAATAGACGATGGGGATTTTGCGCGGGCCGACGAGTGAACGCAGGCGAGTAACATAGGTCATCGGCCAACGTGGCCGTTCAGCAGTTCGTGGCTGGCAAGGTGACAGGGTTCAGGTGCAGGCTACACCGCAAGCGGCACGTAGACATCGGGGCGAGCGCGGTTGAAGTTAACTTTCTTGCTAGTCGCCATTCGCACGAAGACAACTGGCTTGCCTTCACTGCCGTAAGTGCTCAATAGGTCGAGGTTGTAGCGCCGGATCTGTGGGTCGTCGTCGGGCAGGATGACCAGCTCAAAGTTCTCCGGGAGTCCATCAAGCATTTCGGGATGAGCCAGAACATAGCGCATGAAATGGCCGAGCAGTCGAACATTGCGTTCGACGACTTTGCGAGGCTTGCGACCATTCACTTTTCTGATCGTTGCTTTTCTCTCAGCCATTTCGCATACCTCTCCCGGTACTTTGCCCAATTCTGCGCGAGATCATTGATCGCGAACGTCAATGCGTTGTTGTAATCTTGAAGGTCGAGTTTGGTCTTCTCTGTCTCTTTGTCGGGTCGGAGCACGTCTCGGTGAGCGAAGCCGTGCGCTGTGTCGTATCGAACAACAGGATGCCACTCGTCATCGATTCGACATTCGAGCTGGACTACAAATGCAAGCACTTGCTTGCGTTCAACCTCGAACCTGACGCGGCCAGCATTCTCGTCGTCGAATCGTCTGCGGAAACTGACCTCGCGCACCCGTTCCCTCTTTGGATATTATAGCCTTTTGCCGAAAGAGGTCAACGTACCCGGAAAAAGGTTGCTACTGGCAGTCTCATTCTGTAAGGAGGAATACTACCGTCGCCTCCACCAGCACCTTCATCGCATCCACCACCGGCAGGCGGGTGAAGGCCGGGTCTTCGAAGGCGGTGAGATCACTGCAACCGAGCAGGATCGAGTCGGCAACCGTTTCGAGACGGCGGACGACGGGACGCAGGAGGGCGTTGGGATCGGGCGAAGCCTGATGAAGCGTATCGAGTATCGTGCGAGTGATGTGGGTCTGCTCGGAGTCAGTAGGCAGAACATAGGGGACGGAATGAGATTCGAGTTCAGCTTGATAGAGTCCCAACGCGCGCATCGGCGCGGTGCAGATCACTGCCGGGCGCTCGTAGCCTCTGCGCCGGATGTCGTTCACCGTTTCGGCGATCAAGTGAATGTACGGAAGCCCGGCGCGTTCCACCAGGCTCGGCAGATACGCTTGCAGAGTGTTGCACGGCATGACGATCGCGTCGACTCCCGCTCGCGAGAGCGCCCCGACGCCGGCCTCCAGCATGGCGATCAGCCGATCTACTTCGGGGCCGGAAGTCGCGCCGGCCTCAAGCATCGCAGTCTCAATTTGAGGCTCCATCGGCAGGCTGTAAACGATCAGCGCGGGGAGGCGGCCTCCGGCGCGTTGTGCGTGGCGTCGAACGACGTTGCGATAGAAGACCGCCGTGCTGCCTGGCCCTACGCCGCCAATGATGCCCATTGTTTTGCGCGGCAAGTCGGTCATAACTGGCATGGATTCTCGGATTTGCCTATTTTGCGCTAATGAGTGTATCATTTGCTCGCTCAACTGACAACAGATGAGCCTGGGAACTTGCCTCTTCAGTGCCAAAGGAGCCATTCATGCCGGATGAGCCAATCGCCGTCGGCCAGCCCGCGCCCGACTTCTCCCTGCCGTCAACCGGCGAGAAAAGCCCGTTGAGTCTCGCAGACTTGCGAGGCAAAGTGGTGGTCGTGCTGGCATTCTATGTGCTCGACTTCACCGACACGTGAAGCATCGAACTCCCGGAGCTGCAGAGGAACCTCTCGCGCTTCGAGGAGTTGAATGCCCAGGTGCTGGGCATCAGCGTGGACAGCGTCTATTCTCACAAAGCCTTCGCCGATCAACTGGGCGGCATCATCTTTCCTTTGCTGGCCGACTTCCACCCGAAGGGCGAGGTGACGAAGAAATACGGGCTGTGGCGCGAGGAGAGAGGCAATGGCCGCCGGGCCATCATCATCGTCGATCGCGCAGGCATCGTGCGCTTCAGCCAGGTGATCCCCAAAGGCCCGCCGAACGTCGAAGAAGTATTAGCGGCGGTGAAAGCGATCGCCTGAGCCAGCCTCAATTTGCCAAAGGAAAAATCACTCTTGACCACCCACCGCCGCCCCTCGGTCGTCGGCGCCGAGGATTTGCCCCTGTCCCCCGTGCCGGGGACAAACGCCACTTTCCGTGTTCCCATCGACCGCACCACCACCGGCTGCCAAAACCTGGTCCAGAGAGTTTTTCGATACGAAGCCGGGACCTCGCCCGAAATGATCAACGAAGACTCGGAGGACGTAATCTTCGTCGTCTCCGGTTCCGGCGAGGCGGTAGTGGGCCGCCAGACTTATCCGCTCACGTTGTACACCGGCCTGCTGGCGCCGCCGCGCGTGCCGTACGTGATTCGCAACCCCGGCCCCGCGCCTCTGGAACTGGTGTCGGTGCTGTCGCCTCAGCCCGGCCGGCCAGCCAGCGTGCCGCCCTCGCCTAAAGCCAAACCTGTCGGCAAGCTCGCCGTTCACGAGTCCGAAGAGAAGTCACTGCCCGCCGGCGACGATCGCTACTTCAAATTGATGATCGATCCGCGCTACGGCAGTAAATACCTCACGCAGTTCATCGGTTTCATTGACAAGAGCCGCGCGCCGTTTCACATTCACCCTTACGAAGAGGCGATTTACATTTTGGGCGGCGCGGGCATCGTGCATATCGAAAGCGGCGATTACCCCATCCGGGCCGGCACCAGCATCTATCTGCCGCCCGGCACTTCTCACTGCCTGGAGAACGCCGGCCCGGAGACACTGCGTTTGCTCGGCGTCTTTTGCCCGGCGGGATCTCCAGCGGACAAAGAGGAAGACGAGTGATGAAAGGAGGTGATTCAACAGCCGCCGCACTCTAAAGCCCACCCACCATCTCGGATCACGCGCAAGTTTTTTGTTTGACTCCCAAAGGAGGAGTATCTGATGAAACGCTCGAACAAACTCATGTCGCTGTTTGGCTTGATCGTCGTGGCCGGCCTCGTGCTGTCGGCCTGCGGCGGCGCGGCGACGACCGCCGCGCCTGCGCCCACCGAAGCGCCCGCCCCGACGCAGGCGCCTGCGCCCACCGAGGCGCCCGCGCCGACGGCAGTCCCGCCGACGGAGGCCCCGACCGAAGTGCCTATCGTCGAGATCAAGTTCGCCTTCTTGGCCCCGCTCACCGGCGTCGCGGCCACGCTCGGCCAGGAACAGTTGGCCCTGGCCCGGCTCGCCGTGGATGACTTCAACAAGAACATGACCGGCTACCACGCGACGATGGTCGAAGAAGACACCGACATCACGCCCGACAAGGCCGTGCCGGTCTGCGAGCGCGATGCCGCCGACAACACCATCGTCGGCGTCGTCGGCCCGTCCGGCTCCGGCCAGGTCGAAGCCTGCGCCAAGATTCTCGAAGACGCCGGCCTGGCGCACGTGTCGCCCTCGGCGACGCGGCCCTCGCTGTCGCAGGCCGGGAATAAGACTTTCTTCCGCGTCGTGCCCAACGACGACGTGCAGGGCAAGACCGACGCCGACTATATCTTGAAGCTCGGCGTGAAGAACGTGTATGTCGTGGACGATCAGGAATCGTACGGCACGAACCTCTCCGACACGGTTGAGAAACTGCTGAAAGACGGCGGCGTCACGACCGCGCGAGCTTCGGTCGCGCAGACCGACAACGACCTCTCGGCGCTGGTGACCAAGATCAAAGCCTCGAAGGCTGAACTCGTCTTCTTCGCCGGGCAGGTCTCGGAGCAGGGCGCGTTGATGGCCAAGCAGTTGAAGGAACAGGGCGTCGCCATCCCGGTCTTCGGCGGCGATGGCTTCTACTCGCAGAAGGGCTATATTGACAGCGCCGGCGGCGCGACGGAAGGCTCGTATGCCTCCGTGTTCTTCCCCGACATTCGCCCGATCGCCGAGGCGAAGTCGGTGGTGGATGCCGCCGACAAAGCCTTCCCGACCTGGGGAAACTTCGGCGCGGCGAGTTACGTGGCCGTGACCGTCTTCCTCGAAGCGGCGGCAAACGCCAGCAAAGCCGGCTCTCTCGATCGCGCCAGTGTGCTGGATGCTTTGAAGAAGACCGACACCAAAGTCTTCGGCCTGCCGATTGCGTTCGACGACACCGGCGAAGTGAAGGGCGCTTCGTTCGTCATCTCGCAGGTGAAGGGCGGCAAGTTCGTGCAGGTCTTCCCGTAGGTCTGATGTGAGAGCAGGGCGGGCATCTGCCTGCCCTGCTCAGAGGATGCCTGAAAAGCTCTGACCACCAAGGCGCGAAGACACAAAGTTCACCAGGTTACCCTTCGTGTCTTCGCGCCTGAGTGGTAACTTCATGGAACAAATCCTCGCGCAACTCCCGCAACAAATCATCAACGGCCTGACGCTGGGCAGTGTGTATGCGCTCATCGCGCTGGGCTACTC
>JACQED010000288.1 GCA_016200785.1 Chloroflexota bacterium | reverse complement strand
TTCGGGATCGTCTTTCAGCGAGGCGGCGGCGAGGTCGAGCAGCCACGAGCGAATGACTGTGCCGCAGCGCCACATGTCGGAAATCTGCGCGAGGTTGAGGTTGAATTCTTTCTTGGCGTGAAGAATGTCAAACCCCTCGGCGTAGGCTTGCATCATGCCGTACTCGATGCCGTTGTGAACCATCTTGACGTAGTGGCCCGAACCGCTCGGCCCCACGCGGCCCCAGCCCTGATCTTTCGCCGGGGCGAGAGTCTCGAAGACGGAACGCATCCGCTCGACGGCGCGCGCCTCGCCACCAACCATCATGCCGTAGCCGACGGTCAGTCCCCAGATGCCGCCGCTCGTGCCGACGTCAACGTAGTTCAGGCCGGCCTCTTTGAGCATCGCGGCCCGGCGCATCGTGTCTTTGAAGTTCGAGTTGCCGCCGTCAATCACCGTGTCGTCTTTGGCGAGCATGCCCATCAGCGACTTGAGCGCCTGCTCGGTGGTGTCGCCCGCGGGGAGCATGATCCACAGGTGACGCGGCGGCTTGAGTTTGGCGACGACCTCCTCAAACGTCTTCACCACCTCCCCGCCCTTCTCCTCTCGTCGGATTTCCTCCGCCACTTCGGTTGTGCGATTCCACAGCACCACGCGATGCCCGCCGCGCAAAAGCCGGCGAGCCATGTTGCCCCCCATCCGTCCGAGGCCGATCATTGCGATGTCCATTTAGGTTTCTCCTTTTAGCGTGCTCAAAAAGACCTACCACGAAGGCACGAGGACACGAAGAACACAAAGGAAAACTTGGTGTCTTTGCCCGCACTCGGGTGTGCGAGCACGGGTGTGTCTTTGTGGTTGCGGGCTTTCCAGCTTATACCTTTTCACCGATCACCGTAATAAACACTTCCACCACTTTCGGATCAAAATGCGTGCCGCTTCCAGCTTTGATGTGTTCGATCACTTTCTCCTCCGGCCAGGCGGCGCGATAGGGCCGATCGGAGATCAGCGCATCCCAGACGTCGACCACGGCGAAGAGGCGCGCCGCCAGCGGAATCTGTGCGTCCTTGAGGCCGCGCGGGTAGCCGGTGCCGTCCCACTTTTCGTGATGACAGTAGGGAATATCCAGCGCCGGGCGCAGATAGGCGAAGGGGGCGAGCATATCATAAGCCAACTGCGGGTGCAGGCGCATGACCGTCCATTCGTCGTCGGTGAGTTTGCCGGGCTTGTGCAGAATGTCATCCGGCACGCCCATCTTGCCGATGTCGTGCAAGAGCGCGCCGCGACGGATGTGGACGAGTTCGACCTCGCCGATGCCCATGGCTTTCGCCAGCCGCATGGTTATCTCGGTGACGCGCCGGGTGTGGCCCTCGGTCTCCCGGTCGCGCAGGTCGAGGGCGCGCGACCAGCCTTCGATGGTGGCGTCGTAGGCCAGCGCCAGGTCTACGTTGGAGCGTTGCAAGTTATCGAAGAGTTGCGCGTTGTCAATGGCAATGGCCGCCTGCGCCGCCAGAGACTCGAGGAAGTCGAGCCACTCCGGGTCGGGGTGGATCGGCGCGCGATGGAAGATTTCCAGCACGCCTTTGACCTGGCCTTTGGCGACGAGGGGCACGCCGTAATAGGCGACGAAGGACTCGACGCGGAGCGTTTGGGCGTACGTGAAGGTGTCGAGGGCCTCGGACATGTCCGGGAGGCTGACGATGCGGCGTTCGAGGGCGGCGCGCCCGGCGTTGCTCTCGCCCAGGCGGAAGCGCATCTGCGCCACGGCCTTGTGTCGGAAGCCGCGCTCGGCGGCGAATTCGAGCGTCTGCATGAGCGGGTTATACAGGAGCACGGCGGCGGCATCCACGCCCAGTTGGGCCGTGACCTGATCAAGGAGGATGTTGAGGGTCAGGCGCAAGTCGAGGCTGGCGGAGATGGCCGTGTCAATCGTGCGCAGGGCGGTAAGGCGCTGAAGGCGCTGCTCGGTCTGTTCGTGCAAAGCCGCGCGGTGGAGCGCGCTGCCGGCCATCTCGGCGATAGCGGTGAGCAGACGTCTTTCTTCCTCGGTCGGCTCACGTCGAAGCCGGCTGGCCAAGTGCAGCAGTCCAACGGTGGTCTCGGCGGTTTTCAGCGGGACACAGGCGCAGGCCGCCAGTCCCGCCATCAGGGAGCGGCAAATCTCCCACCGATCGAATTCGCTGTGCCGGCTCACGTCCGGGACGAACAACGGCTCGCCGGTGCGCGCCACCTGCCACAGCGGGTCGTCGTCCGGCGGATACCGCCGACCGGCCAGCGACTCGCCCGACCCGCGCGCAGCGGCGAACACCAGCATTCCCTCTTCCAACAGCAGGAGCGCGCCGGCATCGGCCCGGAACACTTCCATCGCCGACTCGACCAGCAGTGGCAGCATGGCCTCGCGCGTTCGCGCCTGGCGCAGCGCCGAGGAGACCTGGGCCAGGGCTTCGAGTTCCTCGGCCCGGCGGCGGATTTCTGCCTCCGCCCGCACCCGCTCGGTGATGTCCTTGCCGGTGGAGACGAAGTGGGTGATGTTCCCCTGCGCGTCCTTCAGCGGGGTGATGGTCTTCTCCTCGTAGTACAACTCGCCGCTCTTCTTCCGGTTCTTGAGCGTCGCCCGGAAGACCTTCCCGGCCAGGATGGTCTGCCACATCTTCTCGTAAAACTCCGGCACGTGCTCGCCCGATTTGAGAATGCGCGGGGTTTGGCCGATGGCTTCGTCCTTGCTGTAGCCGGTCAGTTTCTCGAAGGCGGGATTGACGTATTCGATGAGGCCGTCCCGATCGGTGATGAACACATTGTCGGCCGTCTGTTCGACGGCGCTCGATAGTTTGCGCCGTTCTTCCTCGGCCTGCCTGCGCTGGGTGATGTCGCGGCTGATGCCCAGCAGGCCGACGACCGATCCGCTCCCGTCGCGCAGCGCTATCTTGCTGGTCAGGAGCCATTTGGGGTTGCCAGCCTCATCCACGTAGGGTTCTTCACGATTGACGAGCGGCTGCCCGGATTGGGCGACGGCCTGTTCGTCGGCGTAATACTGGGCCGCCAGTTCTTGGGTGAAGATATCGAAGTCCGTTTTGCCCAGGAGTTCTTCCTGGGAGGATGCGCGCAATCCGCGCATGTGCGCCGCGTTGTTGAGGACGAATCGGCTCTCGGCGTCTTTGACAAAGATGAAGTCGGGAGTGTTGTCAATCACCGCGCGCAGCAGATTGCTTTCCCTCGCCAGCGCTTCTTCGGCCCGCTTCTGCTCGGTGACATCCAGCAGGGATACGACTGTGTGGGCTTCTTCTTCTTCTTCTTCTTCTTCTTCTGCAAGAACTATTCTCGCCACGTTGAGGCGAAGAAGAAGCCCATCCATTTCGCTGCGAGTGTCCGTCATTCCGAACCTCCTCTGGCGTTGCCTCGCGGCAGTTCCCCGTAGTGGCGCTTGAACGCTGTGAGCAGTTCTTTTTCCACTTCGAGGTGCCGACGGGTCAAATGAAAGCGCACGTACAGTAGGGGGCGACCATGTGCGCTCTGCGCCATGTCGCCCCTACTGTGGGCGAAGTCTGAAATGCGCCGGTTCTTGATCTCGCCGCTGCCGTAGCTGGCGATGCGCCGCCGCAGATTCTTCGAGGCGCCGATGTAAATCACCTGGCTCGCGCCCTGCAGATAAGAAACCTGCGCCGAGGCGCTCAGTTCATAGATGCCCGCTTCGGCCGGGATGGTCCTCACCTGTCTTGAAAACAGAGCGATGGAACTGCCAAATGAGATGCGCTCCGGATAGTACGCGGCGTTCCTCTCCCGAAAGTTGGGGATGCCCAGGGCCTTCCTGCAATTGCAAATGGTTCGCGTCGAGAGGCCGACCCGGTATTCTTTCCGCAGGATGGCCTGGACTTCAGTGTCGGTCAGGACGGCGTCGGGTTCAGCGACGATCTCTTTGATCAGATGCGCAAAGTGTATTCGCCGGGAGATGAAGAGTTCTCGCAGGTTCACGCTCTCTCTGTTGTGCGTCTGAAGGGATAGGGTTGAGGCCAGTCGGGAGAGCCGCGACGGCTCCAGGCTGCGATGGGGAAACC
>JACQED010000287.1 GCA_016200785.1 Chloroflexota bacterium | reverse complement strand
TCACGATGTCCCCACCGTGCGCCTGTCCCGCCACGGTCAGGCAAGCATTCACTGCGTGGCCGTTTAGCAACACCGTGCACGCGCCGCATTCACCCTCGCCGCACCCGTATTTGGCGCCGCGCAAGCCAAGTTCCTCGCGCAAAACGTGCAACAGCAACGTGCGCGGGTCAGTTTCGACTTGACGGGTTTGACCGTTGACGGTGAAGGACAGCATCATCGTCAGGCGGCTTTCTCCGCCAACGCTTGCAACACCATCTCCGGCGTGATGGGAACACGGTCGAAGCGCACGCCAATCGCATCATGGATCGCGTTCGCGATCGCGCCGGCGGTGGGCGATAGTCCGATCTCGGCCAGTCCGCGCACTCCGTAGGGGCTGGCCGGTTCCGGTTCCTGGAGCATGATCGTTTTGATGTCCGGCGGCACGTCGCGGATGGATGGGATAATGTACGTGGAGAGACGGGGGTTGAGCACGCGTCCGTCTTCCATCAACACTTCTTCCAGCAAGGCGAAGCCCAGCCCCTGCGCGAATCCGCCTTCGGACTGTCCTTCGGCCCCTTTCGGATTGATGATGTTGCCCCCATCAAGATAGTTCTCGATCTTGAGCACGTCAATCTCGCCGGTCAGTGTATCCACTTCTACCAACACCACCTGCACGCTGTAGCCATAAGCGGGATGCGGCATCCCGAAAATCAAAGGTTCAGGCATGCGTGGCTTGAAGTAGCCATCGCCGGAAAATGGGCCAAGCTCTGCCACGAGCTCGGCCAGAGGGATCGTCCGTCCATTCACCCGCACTTCTGAGCCGGCCAAGCGTGGCTTTGCGTCGCGGCCTAAACGAGTCGCCGCCTCCAGCATTCTTCGTCGCAATTCAATGGCGGCATTGGCCGTCGCACTGCCGACGATGAACACCGTGCGCGAGGCGTTGCTGGAACCGGAATCGGGGCCGAGTGTGTCGCCAATGGACACGTCAAAGTCCTCAACCGCGCAGTTCAACTCGTGGGCCGCAATTTGGAGAAAGGCAGTGATATTGCCCTCGCCTAAATCCGGTGAACTCACATGCAGGCGATAACGGCCACTGGCCTGCAATTCGATGCGCGCATTCGCGCCCGGTTCAACGCCCGCCCCTAGCCCAAAGCCTTGCCAGATGGCAGCTATCCCCACACCTCGGCGCTTCCACGGGGAGGCAGTCTGCTTCATCTTACGGCGGTTGCGATAGAGTTCGCCCTGATCTGCCGCATCCAGCACGTGCGGCAAAGCCACGGTGCTCGTCATCGCAAACCCCGCGCCCGTCGTCTGATCCCGTTGGATGGTGTTCAGACGGCGAAACGCGATGGGGTCCATGCCGACAGCTTGCGCCATCATATCCATATGCTGCTCAAGGCCGACGATGACCTGCGGATTCCCGAAACCGCGAAACGCACTACAGTTGCCGTTGTTGGTGAAGACGGCTTGAGCGTCAATCTTGGTGTGCGGGAAAAAATACGGGCCGCAACAGTGCTCGGCAGCCAGAGCAATGACGGCCGGCCCCAGCGCCGAATACGCGCCAGTGTCGGCGATCAAATTGACTTGAGCGGCGGCCAGCCGCCCGTCTTTCTTGACACCGGTCTTATAGCGCACTTGGAACGGGTGGCGTTGGGTTCCGATGGCGATGGACTCCTCACGATCCAACATGAGACGGCACGGTCGCCGGGTATGGTAAGTCACCAGCGCGAGATGGATTTGCACGTTGATGTCTTCTTTTCCGCCAAACGCGCCACCCATTGGCGGGTTGAGCACGCGCACATCCTCTTCAGGCAGACCCAGTGCCTTCGCGACTTGTCTGCGGTCATTGAAAGGGTTCTGCCCGCCCACGCAAAGGGTCAGGCGGCCCGCTTCGTCGTAATAGGCAACGCCGGCTTCGGTTTCGAGGAAGGCGTGCTCCTGCCGGGCCGTGTGGTATTCGCTCTCGAAGACGTAATCGGCTTCGGCAAAGCCAACGCTGATATCACCATGCCCCAGATGCAAGTTCGCGCACAGATTGCCCTGTGGATGTAGTTGAGGCGCGCCGGGCTCCAGCGCCCGGAGGGGATCGGTCAGAGTCGGCAGTATTTCATACTCGACGTGGATAAGTTCGCGCGCCGCGCGCGCAATCTCATCCGTCTCAGCGGCGACGACGGCAACCGCATCGCCGAGATATCGCACCCGATCGGCGCACAGCACCGGCTGGTCATTCACAAGCAAGCCAAACCTGTTCTCGCCCGGCACGTGCTTCGCAGTGAGCACACAGGCGACGCCCGGCAACTTTTCCGCTTCCGCCGTGCCAATTGAAATGATGCGCGCGTGTGGATGCGCGGCGCGCAGTACCTGCACCCACAGCATATCCTTCATTACAACATCGGAGGGATAGACCTGTGCGCCGGTGGCTTTGGCGTAGGCGTCGATCCTTACAACGGATTTGCCCAGTGGGCTGGAATCACTCATACACTAAAAGCTTCGAGACACCCGGCAGCCAATCACGGTTCGTACCTTTCCGAGTAAGCCGATAGGCCGTCTTGGAAAATCTTCACCGGCGGCCTCACCAGCCCCGCGCCGATTTGTCCCACGCCTGCCTGTTTATGCGCGATGCCGGTGTTGATGCGCGGCGTGATGCCCTTCTCGACAACTTTGCGGATGTCAATGCCGGTCGGCGAGCCGCGAAAGTCCAGCGTGGGAATGGTGAAGTTCGCGTTCTCGGCCACGGTGATCTCGTACATCTCCAGCGTCGCGTTGATCGCGTCTTTCGGCGTGCTTCCGATGAAGGTGACGATCGCCGGCGCGGCGGCCATCGCGAACCCGCCGATCCCCGCCGTCTCGGTGATGGCGCTGTCGCCGAGGTCGCGGTTGGCATCGTCGGCAGTGAAACCGGGAAACCATTTGCCTTGCGGGATTTCCGCCGGGGCGATAAACCATCTCCCGCCCAAACCGCTGACTCGAATCCCAAAGTCCGTGCCGTTGCGGGCCATCGTAGTCACGAGCGAACTGCCCTCGACGCCGTGCGCCGCGTCGGCCATCGCCTTGCACGCGGCCATAACCGGGTTGAGCACGCTGAGCGCGTTGTCGCCGATGAACCTCAACACTTCGCTCTCGACGGCATCGTCTTTGGTCACTTTGGCGATCAACGGCGAGAGCCATTTCAAATAAAGCAGCGACCCGGCCTTGTTGCGGTTGTGGCCTTCGTCGCCCATGTGCATCGCCTCGGCGATCAGCGCGCGCAGGTCAAGCCCCTCGCTCGCGGCCAGCGAATCGGCGAGGACGGCAGCCAGCTCGCCGTTCATCCAGCGCAGTCTCTTCAACACGTCCTCGCTGTACGCGCCGTAGCGCAGGACCTTGCCGTAGCCCTCGTTCAAGCCCGAATAGGCGCGATTGCCATGAGTGGCGTTCTCGACGACGTACACTTTCATCGAGGCCGAGATGAGGCCGGCCATCGGCCCGACGGCGTTGTGTTCGTGGCACGGCGCGAACTCCACCTCGCCCTTCTCGGCCATCGCGGTGGCCTGCGCTTCGTCTCTGGCCAGCCCCTCGTACAACATCGCGCCGATCATTGCCCCACGCATCGGCCCCGACATGCGCACCCATTCAATCGGCGGCCCGGCGTGCAGGAGAAGATTGTCCTTCATGCCGGGGATCACATCCCGCGCCATCGCCAACCCTTTCAGGATCGGCTGGGCCGACATCATACGCTCGACGGCGGTGGAGTTGGCTTGATCAATGTTCATAGAGGTCTCCTCGACCGGACGTCATGCATCCATCAACACAGCCTCAATCCCCTCGGCCCAGGCCAACAGCAATTCATCCTCATACCAGCGGGCCGTGAGTTGCAGTCCCATTGGCAGGCCATCCACATTCGCGCCGGACGGCAGGTTGAGGGCCGGCATGCCGCTGTGAGTCCACGGCAGGTTCATGACGGGGTCGCCGGTGCTTTCCAGGCCGCGAGGCGCTGGGCCGACCGACGCGGGCGAGAGCCACAAGTCAATGTCGTTGTCTTCCATAAGGTCGATCAGTTCGTCGCGCAGTCGGGCGCGGCCGTCGCAAGCGTCTTGCAGTGCTTCCTCGGAGATCGACTGCCCTTGCACGATCAACTGCGCCGTCGTGGGATGATAGATCTCGCCAAATGGAGCGAACCACTCCTGGTGAACCTGCGCCGCTTCGGCGGCGACGATCAGCCGGTGGCGGGCGACGATGTCCTCGAAATCCGGCATCGCTTCCACCGCCCTGATCTCGTACCCGGCGAGGGTCAGACTCTTGCAGGTAGCCTCCAAATGAGTCAGGCCTTCTTCCGAAACGCGCGCGAGATAGGGGCCTTCGGGGATTCCCAGAATCGGTCTTGGCGGCAGTGCCCGGGGCTGCCACTCGCGACAGAGCAGACTCGCGGCGAGCATCGCCCCCGCCACGTCCACGGTGAAAACGCCGACGTGATCTAATGACGGGGACAAATGAATCAATCCCCCTGTGGGAATGCGGTTGAAACTTGGCTTGTAGCCGACGATGCCGCAGAAGGATGCCGGGCGGATGGTGGACCCGATGGTTTGGGTACCCAGCGCCAGCGGACACAACCGGGAGGCAACGGCCACGGCTGAGCCACTACTGGAGCCGCCGGGTGTGTGCTCAGTGTTGTGGGGATTACGAGTCGGGCCGGGCGCGACGTAGGCAAACTCGGTCGAGACGGTTTTGCCCAGCGCCAGCGCGCCCGCCTCTTTCAAAATCGTGACGCTCTCGGCCTCGGCGCCCTGAAGTTGATCAATCGGCAGTCTGCTGCCGGCGCGCGTGACAAGGCCGTCTACGTGGAAAACATCCTTGACGCCGATCGGAACACCGAAAAGAGGCGGACGCTTTTCGGGTTGAGGATACCGCTGACACAGCTCTTCGGCCTGCAAGCGCAATCGCTCGAACCGACCCTCCTCCGGCACGAAGGCCATCACCGACGGCTCGCGATGCTCGAACAGAGACTCAAGCTGGACAAGGTAGTTGCTCAGTCGTAATTCGCCCGAACGGAGAGCGTTGGCGAGATCGGGGAGGCTGACGGGAGGTGAGTCCATTCCCAGATGGCCGCTTACTTCATCTTCTCCGCCGCAAGCTTTACGGCGTCAACGATGTGCTGATACCCGGTACAGCGGCACAGATTGCCCGAGATCGCTTCGCGGATTTCATTTTCGCTGGGATCCGGATTCTCTTGAAGGAATGGCACGAGCGTCATCAGGATGCCAGCCGTGCAAAAGCCGCACTGCAAGCCGTGCGCTTCCCAGAACGCCTCTTGCAGGGGATGAAGTTCGGACTGACTCTTGGCGAGGCCTTCGACCGTCGCCAGACTGTGCCCGTTGGCTTGAACGGCGAAGGTCAGGCAAGATCGAATCGGCTGGCCGTCGAACAGAATCGTACAAGCGCCGCACACCCCGTGCTCGCACCCCACATGGGTTCCGCTTAGGCCCAGTTCGTGCCGCAGGAAATCGCTCAATAACAGCCGAGACTCGACACGGCGTTCGTATGATTGCCCGTTAACGGTGAGAGAAATGTCATGCATCCTATTTCCCTTGTGATCCTGCCCGGTCAAAGGCCTGTCGCAAAACTCGGCGACCCAGCACCCGGGCGAGATGTCTTTGATACTCGGGCGAGGCATGCACGTTGCCGAGGGGGGCGATTTCGGCCTGGGCCGCTTTGGCCGACGCCGCTTCAATCACGGCCGCCGATGGCTTTTCGCCGCGAAGGATTCCGGCGGCCTCTTTCGCATTCACCGGCCCGTCGCCGGCATTCAAATACACCAGCCGGGCCTGTTGGCAAACGCCCTTCTCGTCCAGCGTCACGACCGCTGCAACGCCGAGCAGTGCATAGTCACCGCGCCGCCGGGCGAATTCGACGAACGCAGTTCCGGTTCGAGGAGGCAGACGTGGCAACTCGACTTCGACCAGCATTTCCTCAGGTGTGAGATCGGTATTGAACATGCCGCGAAAAAAATCCTCGGCGGCGATCCAGCGTTCGCCGCGAGTCGATTGCGTTTTGAACCGCGCGCCGAGCGCCACCGCGATCACTGGCAACTCCGCAGCCGGATCGGCATGGGCAAGACAGCCGCCGAGTGTGCCCCGATTCCGAATCTGCGGATGGGCCACGAAGGGCATCGTTTCGTGAATCAGCGGAGAATGCCCCGCAATCGCCGAGTCGCGTTCGAGGCGCCGCTGGCGCACCATCGCGCCGAGGCGCAGTCGGCCGTCGTCTGCGCGCCGGACGTAATCCAGATCGGCCAAGCCATTGAGATCAACGAGCAGGTGCGCTTGAACGAGTCGGAAGTTCATGGCCGGGATCAGACTTTGCCCGCCTGCCAGGAACTTGGCATCGTCCCCGTGTTTTGCCTTCAGAGCTAAGGCGGCCTCCAGAGAGGCAGGGGCGGCATAGTCGAACGGAGCAGGTTTCATGTGGGAGCGCGAAGCGCCGGGGGCAGCATAGAGGCTATGCCATCACGTTGGTGACATCGCCGTACAGCTCAGGGCGGCGGTCACGGTAGAACTGCCAGGTGTTGCGGACTTCTTGAATCAAGTCGAGATTCAGGTCGCGCACGATCAGTTGTTCGTCGTGGTCGCTGGCGACCTCGCCGATGAACTCGCCGCGCGGCGTGCAAAAGTAGGATTGGCCGTAGTAGTCGTTCGTTCCGAAGTCATCCTCTTTGCCGACGCGATTGATCGTGCCGACGAAGTAGCCGTTGGCAATGGCGTGCGAGGTCTGCTCGATGCGCCACAGGTGCTGGGAGAGGCCGCGCGACGTGGCCGACGGAATGAACACGATCTCGGCCCCGTGCAGGCCGAGCATTCTGGCGCCCTCCGGGAAGTGGCGGTCGTAGCAAATGTAGACGCCAACTTTGCCCACGGCGGTATTGAAAACGGGGTACCCCAGATTGCCGGGCTTGAAATAGAATTTCTCCCAAAAGCCGTTGATGTGCGGGATGTGCGTTTTGCGGTACTTGCCGAGGTACGTGCCGTCGGCGTCGATCACGGCGGCGGTGTTGTAGTAGACGCCGGTCTGATCCTCTTCGTATATCGTCACGATCAGGACGATACTGTTCTTCTTGGCGACTTCCTGCATCAGTTTCGTCGTCGGGCCATCGGGCATCTTCTCCGTCCACGAGTAATGCTTCGGGTCCTGCACCTGGCAGAAATACGGGCCGTAGAACAGCTCTTGCAAGCACATGACCTGCGCGCCCTGCCTGGCCGCCTGCTCGACGTAGCCGACGTGCTTGTCGATCATCTTTTTCTTGTCACCCGGCCAGGTACACTGCACCAACGCGCCGCGAACGATGCGTGCCATAGCGTTTGCCTTTCGGTTTCGATAATTGGTGATTGATAATTGGTAACTGGTAATTGGCAATTGCCAATTACCAGTTACCCGGTGCCAGTATCTGGGCGGACTATTCGCCGCCCGCAGTAATCTGAACCTGCTTCGGAGTGTAACCGGCGCCCTTGACGTCTGCGCCCTGCCCCTCGAGGTCTTTCACCGCAGCCTCGGCCAGATCGGTGCGATACGCACCCGCATCCGGCGCGGTTGTGATGACTTTCTGGGAGGTGGCAACCTGAACGGTCTGATCCCAAAGTTTCTTGTCCATCACGCCGATGCCGGCCGGTGACGGCCAGATCAGTTTGTTGATCTCGTTCAACTGCCACGTCATGTGGCCCTTGCCCAGCGTCGGCCCGTTCTTGAGGACGACGTTGACGCACCCGTCAAACTGATCGCGGCAGTAAATCCAGCCGCGGTACGATGCGCGCAGGAAGCGCTTGGCGATGTCCTGGTTCTTGGCATCGCTCAGCCAATCCTCGCGCGCCCACACCGCGTCCTGCAGCATCGCGGTGCCCACGTCGTTGAAGTTGATCACGGTCAGGTCCTCCGGCTTGTAGAGCTCGCCGGTTTTCGGGTTCTTCTGCTCGAGCACCTGGGCGTACTCGTTGTAGGTCATCGCCTCAGCCGCGTCGATCTCGCGGTTGAGCAGGAGCGACATGTCGAAGGGCTGTTGAACGATCGTCACGTCCTTCTGCGGATCGAGGCCCGCCTTGACCATCGCGGCGGTCAGTTCGAACTCGTTGCCGAAGCCCCACGTGCCGACTTTCTTGCCTTTCCAGTCTTCGGGCTTGCCGATGTTCGAATCTTTCCACGACACTTCGAGCGTGCCACTGCGCTGGAAGACCTGAGCGATGTCAACGATCTTCGCCCCCTGCTCGCGGGAGACGAGCGCTTTGGGCACCCACGAAAGAGCGAAGTCGGCCTGGCCGGACGCCAGCACCTGCTGAGGCACGATGTCCACCGCGCCCTGCAGGATCGTGACGTCAAGCCCCTCATCCTTATAGAAACCTTGATCGACGGCGGCGAAATAGCCGGCGAACTGGGATTGCACGACCCACTGCAACTGAAGCTTGATCTTGGTCATCTCTTTCGGCGCTTCAGTGGCGGCGGGCGCTTGAGTCGCCGCAGGGGCGGCGGTGGTGGCGGCCCCGCCGCAGGCCGTCAGCACGACGGTGACAACGACCAGCAATGCCGCCAGTCGTATTCCCCACTTAACTTTGGACTTCATTTTTCTCCTCCAGTGTAATCTTCAAGTTGAAATGGTAATGAGTCGATCTGCTGCGGAACATGGAGCGCTAGGCCTCACCTCCTTTTTCGTACCTACGTGCAATCATTCCTCCGCGGCGCGGAGCGACACGTGCCAGGGCATCACCAGGCGCTCGAACACCAGCAGCGCCAGATAAAAGGCGACGCCCATGAGGCAGGCGACGATGATGGCCGCCCACGCCTCGGCAAAGTGAAACAACGCCGCCTGCTGTGAAATGTAGACGCCCAGCGCATCGCGCGACCCGCCGAAGTACTCGCTGACGATCGCGGCGATGACGCTCAAGGTGCTGGACACCTTGAACGCGCTGAACAAAAAGGGCAGCGCATTCGGGATGCGCAGGTCGAACAGCACCGCCCCCTCACCGGCCGCGTACGAGCGCATTAACTCCAGCGCCCCGTCGTTCACCTGCGTCAGCCCGCGAACCGTGTTGATCAGCACCGGGAAGAAGACGATCACCGCCACGATGCTCATCTTCGCCAACGGATTGGTGATGCCGAACCAGTTGTTCATGATGGGCGCGAGGGCGACGATAGGGGTCGAATTGACGGCGATGGCAAACGGCATCGCCCCGTCGCTGATGATGCTCCAGCGAGATGTCGCCAGCGCGATCAGAATACCGAGCACGCATCCCAGCACGAAGCCGCCCAGCGCCTCACGCATCGTGAAGAGGCCAGCAGGAAGGATCACCGGCAACTCGCGGACGAAAGTCGAGGCGATGACGGTCGGTTTGGGAAGCAAGAAGCCCTCGATGTGGAAAACGTTGACCGCCATCTCCCACGCGCCCAGCGCAAGGAGGAAGAGCAGGATCGCCGGGAGGTAACGGCGCAGGCGCTGGCCCGTGCGTAATGCCTGGCCCGCCTCGGGCAGGAGCTCTGCCTCGAGTTCTTCCTCGAGAGCCGGAATAAGATCGGCAGGCTGACTCATGCCGAGGCCACCCGCACTTCGTCACGTCGCAGGCACTCGCGCACCTCGACGATCTTCTCGAAGAAGGGCGCACTCTCGCGCGTCTCGAACGCGCGCGGGCGAGGCAAATCGATCTCGACGATCCCGGCGAGACGGCCCGGCCGAGGCGACATGACAACGGCGCGGCTCGACAAAAAGACCGCCTCCGGGATACTGTGAGTGACGAAGATCACGGTCGTCTGCGTCTGACTCCAGATGCGCAGGAGTTCCATTTGCATACGCTCGCGCGTCATCTCGTCCAGCGCGCCGAACGGCTCGTCCATGAGCAGGAGGGAAGGCTCAAAGGCCAGCGCGCGGGCGATGGCGACGCGCTGCTGCATGCCGCCGGATAACTGCCACGGATAATGCCGGCTGAACTCTTCGAGTTGGACAAGCTTCAGCATCTCCTGCGCGCGCGCCTCGCGTTTCTCGCGCGCATAGCTCATTACCTCCAGCGGCAACTGCACGTTTTTGCGGACGGTTCGCCAGTCGTACAGCGTCGCCTGCTGGAAAACCATGCCGTAGTCGCGGTCGAGGCGGGCCTGGTGGGCGCTCTTCCCGTTCACCTGCACCGTCCCGCCGCTAGGCTTGATCAGATCGCCGATCAATCTCAGCAAGGTGCTTTTGCCGCAACCCGAAGGCCCGATCAGCGAAATGAATTCGCCGGGATGGACGTCAAGATTGATATTTTCGAGCGCCCGGACTCGATCGCTATCACCTTCGCCGAAGACCTTGGTGACGCCGCTCACGGAAACGACGGGAGAGCTATGGCTCAATTGAGATCTCCTCTTTCTATTCTATCCGCCGCCCGGCCGGCACCACCATCCGCTCGACCTGCGCGATGATCACGACAAAGACAATGCCGAGCAGCGCCGCGCCGAAAATGGCGGCGTACAATTTCTCCGGGCCGCTGACGTAGTAGTAACTGAACGTCAGAAGTGAGCGTCCCAGGCCGTCGGCGATGCCCGACGGCAGTTCGCCGATGATGGCCCCTATGACGCTGGCCGTGGCCGAAATCTTGAGCGCGGTGAAGATGTACGGCAGGGCCGCCGGGACTCGCAGTTTCCACAGCACTTGCCAATCCGACGCAGCGTACGAGCGCATCAGTTCGAGCGCGGTTGGATCGGGCGAGCGCAGGCCGCGCAGGGTATTGATCGTGACGGGGAAAAACGTGAGGTAGGCCGAGATGATTGTGACCGCCAGCCATGCCGGCCATTGCAGTCGACTCCCCCAGATGACGACCATCGGCGCGACGGCCAGAAGAGGCACGGTTTGCGACGCGACGACGAAGGGCATCAGTCCGCGCTCAAGCAGGCCGGAGTGAACGAACACCACGCCGAGGGCGAAACCGACCAGACTGCCAATGGCAAAACCAACCAACGCTTCGCGCCAGGTGAACAGCGCGGACCTGAGCAGAAACGAGAGCAGGGTATTCTCACTGCCTCGCTGGACCGGCTTGAAGAGCGCCGCGAGGATGTCAAACACGTGCGGCATAGATTTGTCGTCAGGGCGCACGGGCAGGCGCGCGGCGGTGAGGGGTATCATCCCTCCAGTTGCTGCGCCGAGCGCCTTGTATCCCTCCCAGAACGCAACGAGCGCGACGGCGATGATGGCGAAGGCGATTATCTGCCTAAGCCAGGCCGGCGTCCCGCGCGGCGCAGGAGGGATTTCGGAAGCAACTTCGTGGATCGGGAGTGTCGGGGTCTCAACCATTCTCGCCCTATGACGCCGCAAAAAGGTTGTCCGTCAGCAGGTCAAGGTCAGGCAAGGCCTGCGAGACCACTCGTTGGCCGGGGCCGTACTCGCCAAGCAGAGCGTACTCGCCGCGGGCCAAAACGTACACCTCAATAAAGCGTGTCCGGGGATTGACTATCCAGTATTCGCGCACACCCGCTCGCTCATAGGCGTCGAGTTTCACCTTCCGATCCAGACGAGCAGTTGAAGCAGAAGTCACTTCGACGATCAAATCCGGCGCGCCTTCGATGAATTTCTCTTTGACAATGTCTCGACGCGCCTGGGCCACAAACAACACGTCCGGTTGCACCGGCTTGGCAATGCCGGGCAGATGCACTTCGATGGGAGCTGTGTAGACGACGCCAAGTTGCCGGGCGCGCACCACGGTCTCGAATGCATAGGTGGCCTGGACGACGGTGAACTGATGCTCGGGATCTGGCGCATTGGTCATGGTCAGCACTCCATCAATGATCTCGTAGCGCACGCCGTCGTCGGGCAGGCGGAGAAAGTCCTCGTACGTCCAGTGCCCCTGTGCCGGCCAGGTTTGGTCGGCGGGTAGTGACGGGTATGTTGTAAGGGGCGCCGTTGCAGTCGTCATGCCCAATCCCTCTTAAGCCGGAACGGCCTCGTCCGGCATCAGCGCTTTCTCGGTCGGCACGCCGTTTCCATCCCAACCGCGCAGTTCGTAGTAGCGCGGGAGCATCAACTTCATGTCGGGCAAGATGCCCGCCGCCGTGCCAGTCGGCCGGGCCTCGTGCGCCAGCCGGTACGGCAGAACGTCGTCCTTACGCCGAATTCCCAGTTTGACGTTGACCAATCGCTTGTAGTTGAAAATGCGCGCGCCGGTTTCGAGCACATCCTGTCCGGTCAAGTTCCAGCCCATCGCCTTGTTGAACAACTCGGCCGTCTGCTGAGGCGTGAAAGAACCTTTGGCGATGAACTTGCACAATCCGCCGGGGTTATACACGCTCATGAAATTCTGAAAGTCTATCGCCTGCGCCGCGCCAATTGCCGAGTCGAACCGCTTCTTCTCGATCCACTCGTCCCTCTCGCCCTCTTGCCAGCCCGGCCACTCGAGGCCCACGCCGCGCCAATACGAGATGGCTTCGAGGTGGCACGCGCCGCGATTGGCCGTGACGTAGTTGGCCGCCATGCTGACGAAGCCGCGCGGATCGTGATACGGAAGTTCCAGCCCTTTGACGTGGATAGCGAACTTCTCCGAGCCGCGCCCGATTTTCGCCGCCGCCGCGCGCACGCCCTCCGCCAGCAAATCTCCGATTGCCTCTCTCTTGGCGATCTTATGAATCATTGAAGTGATCGCGTCCGCGTCGCCCCACTTGAGTTCGACGCCGCCAGTGTCGGCTTTGGTGATGAGGCCTTTCTCGTAACACTCGAAGGCGAACGCGAGGACGCCCGAGGTCGAGATCGTGTCGAGCGTGTAGCGGTTGCACAAATCGTTCATCGCGGTGACGGCGTTGAGGTCGTCGCACTGCAGGTTCGAGCCGAAGCCGCACAGTGTTTCATACTCCGGCCCTTCGCCCGCCACACCGGCGTACTTGCCGTCTTTGACTTCAACTGCTTTGCCACAACCAATAGGACAGGCGTGGCAGAAAGTGTGTTTGGCGAAGATCGTCTCGGCGATGGCCTTGCCCGAGGTCTTGATCGTGCCCTCGGTCCAGTTGCCGCCGCGCCAATTCATGATCGCATTGTCGCCGAATTTGTCGGTCGTGGGATGCCCGCCTGCGGTGCCCACCAGATGCAATGCTTCCGCCGCGCCGTGATCCATGATGTAGTGATTCGATTCTTTGACAGTGGCGTGAAAACCTTTGGCGTCGGCGTACTTAGGCTTCTCCTTGCCGCGCGCGACGATGGCTTTCACGTTCTTCGATCCCATCAGCGCGCCCATACCGCCCCGCGCGGCCATGCGGGTGTGCGGCTGCCCACCGGTCGCTACCCCGGCGATCTTCACGAGGTTCTCGCCAGCCTGCCCGATGGAGGCGCAGCGGGCTTTGTCGTCCGTCTCGGCGAGCAGAATGTCATGGGTCTCAAATTGGTCTTTGCCCCATACGTGCGAGGCGTCACGGAATTCCAGCTGATCGCCGTCGAGCCACAGGTAAGTCGGCCGATCGCATTTCCCGATGAGAATGATCCCGTCCCAACCGGCGAAGCGCAGTTCCGCGCCCCAGTGGCCACCGAGGTTCGCCTCGTTCCAGATGCCGGTCAGCGGCGAACGGCCGCACCACGACGAGCGACATCCCGTCGGCGCGAAGGTCCCCGAAAGGAGTCCATTCAGAATGATGAGAGGGTTGCGAGGATCAAGAGGGTCGATTCGAGGATCGATGAGATCGGAATATTCCTCGTAGTAGATTTTGGCGGCCAGCCCCGATCCCATGAGAAACGCCCGGACTTCGGGGTCCGACACGGGCCGCACGGACGTCCGGCGGTGGGTCAAATCAATATGCAGTATTCTTCCGGCGTAGACGTTGGGCATTCTGCTCGCTCCCTGGGCGAAGGTGGCTGTATTCTATTCTAACTGGCGTCAAAGTCAAATTCCTGAAACAGCCTACAGTGGAAACGCTAGATACACGCTGAGCGGCAACGCCTGCGGCCACGGAGCAAAGCCGCACGCCGTTCTCGACGCAAAGAGATGGCCGTGCGGCAGGCTGAGTTCGATACGCAGATAGTGCAGCACCCACCATACCGAAAACTGGAGGCGCGAGCCCCCGCTAATTTCTCCGCACACCGTCACAAGGTTGTTCGTGCTAACGTGCGACCGCGCGAGCCACACTTGCGACGCCGACACGAATAGGAAGCCTCCGACGCACAAGACCAGCACGATGGCGAGTCCAATCCGCAACCAATTGGCCGGCTGACATAACGGGTCGAGGCCGGCCGGCGTCGAGGGCGATTTGTGTCTCACGCGCCAAGTTACGGGGGAAAGGTGAACGCCATGCGCATCATCTCGGAAAGACAAGCCCTCCTTGTTCCGGCAGGAACGGCGCCCATGGAACCAGCGCGCACATATTCATCGTGTAATCCATCGGCATTCTAGAACGTGCGTATCTCACTCTACCAGAGTTCCAGTTGCTCAGGATAATTATCGGTGCCAGCGCGGAAGACGCGCGGAATACTCCCCGAACGAGGAAGCCCACCCATGTTAGTGATGGTAGCCTTCACCTGAGCACGACACTTCGGCATCTCGTCTTCAATCTCGCGGCTGTCAAACCGTAGCACTTTCCAACCCCGGCTCTCCAACCAATTGCTCCGCCGCTTATCGTAGCGCACGGCGTCTGGCTGGAGATGCCAAGTATCCCCATCGCACTCCACGTCCAACTGCCCACGATCACACGCTACGGCAAAGTCCAAAATATAAGTTGTCTTGGCCTCACTGATCACAAACTGACGTTCGGCTACAATGCCGTCATACTTGAACGCTGACCAGAGTGTGTCTTCCAACGGGCTTTCGTTCCAAAGATCGTTAATCTCCTCGGCCTGCTGGAATTTGCGCCAAATCGTCGGGATAAAGGTCACCCGGCGCAACGCCCGGCTGGGGATCGGTTGCTCCCGACGCTGAAGGGAGCCGAGCCGCAGGCAGTAGTATTCGGCGTTTGCGCGAGGGTGATCTGGCTCTTTAGGCAAGAGTTGACGCCGCGTCAGCCGTTCGACGCTTCGCACTTCAGCATACCAACGAATAGACCAACGATCGTCGCCGAACTTCTTGGTTTGATAGAAAGCCAGCACATGCGGATG
>JACQED010000375.1 GCA_016200785.1 Chloroflexota bacterium | reverse complement strand
GCGGACTCGAATCGCGCGCCATGTTCGTCAAGAATGAAGATCGCTGCTTGGGCCGTCGGTCGAACGCCGGTGAAGACGACGGCGCGATAGCCCAACGCTTCAAGACTGTCGCCCGCCATGCCTCCCGCGTTGGACTCTTTGATCCCGCGCGTAAGCGGACTCTTGCCACCGATTGACAGCCGGCCTCCAGTGGAGATTCGTCTTCCGGCCAGAGGCCCGGAGGCCAAAATCAACGCGTTACCCGGCCCCAGCGCGTCGGCGCGCGGATCGACGAACTCGGTTGTGAGTTGTGCTGTGATCAGGCGTCCCCCCGCCAGCGGATCGGCCAGCGGGCGTGTGCCCGTCGTAGTCTGCGCGAGATCGATGACGAGGATGTTCACAGCGCCGCCTTCAGCACCGCGAGACATTCGGCGGCCCCGGCTGGGCGGCAGTTATTTGCGATCATCGCCATGCGCGTCGCTTCTTCGGCCATCGCGTCGAACGTCATGGCATCAACCCCTATCGCGCGCAAGTTGGTTGGCAATCCAAGCCGGGCGACGAAGTCACGCGCCCACGTCGCTAGATCGTGAGGCTTCGCCTTGCCCGGCGTCAGGCTGAGCGCGTCGCGCAATGCAGGCCAGCGCGCGGCAGGAATCGCTTCGGCATTGAAATCGAGAACCGCGGGCAGGAGCAGGGCGTTGCCGAGGCCGTGGTGAACTCTGTAGCGCGCCGACAACGGGCCGCACAGCGCGTGGCACAGCCCAAGCCCGGCATGATCCATCGCAATGCCCGCCCAGGCGGCGGCCTGCGCCATCTCGCGGCGCGCGTTGACGTTGTCGCCTTGATGCGTGGCCTGCGACAGCCAGCGCACAATGTTTCGCAGAGCAGCCAGCGCAAACAGGTCGCTGCTCGGGTTCGCGCGCTTGCCGAGGTACGCTTCGAGTGCGTGGGTCAACGCGTCCATGCCGGTCGCTGCGGTCAGCGACGGCGGAAGCGAGAGCGTTAGTTTGGCGTCCACGATCGCGACGCGAGGAAACAACGTCGGATGCACCAACCCTTTCTTGAAACTCGATCGGTCTCCGATGACGGCCACGTGCGACGCTTCGCTGCCGGTGCCCGCCGTCGTCGGGATCGCGATGGTCGGCAGTGACTCGCGCGTGACCGGAGTGCGGCCCCATTGAAAGTCCTCCCAATCGTCGCCGTCGTGCGCCAACAGCAGACCGACGGCTTTGGCGACGTCGATCGCCGATCCGCCTCCGCTGGCGACGATGATCGCGGGGCCGATCCCGCGCGCCGCCGCGACCGCCGCCCTTACGTCACTAACGCCCGGGTTGGATGGAATCTCGGTGAATACTTCGGGGTCGCGGCCCGACTGGTTCAGGGCGTCGGTCAACGGCGCGGCGATGCCGGCGTTCACAATGCCTGGATCGGTGACGACCAAAGCGCGGCCCGATGGCAATCCGCCGACTTCGCGCACGAGGTCGGCGCCGGCGTCGTCGGAGAAGATCAATTTGGTGGGACAGTGGAGTGTGTGAGACACAGCCTGATTTGCAGTCACCCTTCACCGCGCTGGGGTGTCATGTCCACTCGATCCTCTTGAGTGGCATCAACGCATCAATCCTCGCCGCCAGCCTCTCCGTCTCCGGCCCGTACTTGGCGTGAAGCGCGGGCATTCGCCACTGGCGCAAATTGCTTTCGACGAGCAGCAGGGCGGCGCGCGCGGTCGCCGCAAGCAGATGCAGGGCGAACTCCATGTCGTCGTGAACTTGGTCGACGACGTGAGGCCGGAAACTTTGCAATGCTTCCGCGCCGTCGCAGGCGAGGTCAGCCATTCTCACTGGGATGGCGAGCAGGCTGTCCCAACCTTCTTCCTCTTTGCCCTCAGCCCGGAGCGCGAGAGCATTCTCCAGCGCCGTCGCGTCGGCGTCGCCCGAATCTCTCAAGCCGGTGACGATTTCGCCGAGTCGCTGGTGAGTTGCCATGCCTGCGGCGGCCGGCTTCGATATGCCGACGCACGCCTGCCCGAGGGCCGCCGCCATCGCGCCCGTCAGCGCGATAGTGAAACCGGCGGTTGCGTGGTCGCGGTGGCGAACGAAGTCGAGGGCGTTATGGAGTGAGGCAGAAGATGAAATGGTCATTGGAGTTGAAAGGCTGCCGCAAATGCGTCCACGACCGGCTTGATGTCGTCCATCATCGGAAAGAGAATCGGGCAAGTGACGCCGGCGGCGATGTACTCGCGCACCTTCGCGACGCATTCGTCGCTCGTGCCGATCGCCATCAACATGCGCGGCACGTCGTCCGGGATGACGCGGGCGGCGGCGAGGTATTCCTCTTCGCTGGCGGGCCAGCCCATCACCGCCTGCACTTTGGCGATCAGGTCCGGCGGCACGCCGCTGGCTTTCATGATGTGCGGCTCGGTGGCGAGGTAATAGGCGACGAGTTTCTTGGCCTCGAACATGGCCGCGCCGGGATCGTCGTCGCTGAGCGAGCACACCAGCAATTCGGGACGGTCAATTTGATCAATCGTCTTGCCCGCTTTCGCCGCTCCCTTCACTACCAAATCCACCGCGTGTTTGATGTAATCCACCGAGACGACGTAGTTCAGCACCACGCCGTCGCAGATTTCTCCGGAGAGTTCGAGCATCTTGTCGCCGGTCGCGCCGATGTAGATCGGGATGTCGCGCGGGCGCGTGTTGCCGAACACCACGTCGAGCTTCACGCGATCCAACTTCACGAACTCGCCCTCGTAGGTCACTTCCTGCATCGTGAACAGTTGACGAATGGCCTCGACGTGCTCGCGCATGGCCTTGAGCGGCCGCTCGCGTTTGACGCCGACGCGGCCGGCGATCGGCTCCCACCAGGCGCCGAGGCCGAGCATCACGCGCGACGGCGCGTCCGGCTCGCCGCCGATCTGCTTGCCCAGTTCCCACATCGTGCTCCACGTCGCGGCGATGACAGCCGGATTGCGCGTCCAGATCGGCAAAACGCCACTGCCGACTCGGAGTCTCTTTGTGCGGGTGAGGAGCGCCGACATCATGACGACGCAATCGCGCGCGAGGCGCGTGTCGGCCTGCCAGATTTCGCTGAAGCCGCGCGCTTCGGCGTACTCGGCAATGTCGAGTTCGTAGGCGAGCGGGTGCTTGTCTTGCAGGTAGAGGGCGAAGCGAGGTTGGGAGGGCATACTCTAACTCCTTCTCTTCTCCCCCGCCATCATCAGCCCCAACTCTTCCTCGCTCACCTCGCCGGGGCGGACGACGCCCATGATCTCGCCCCGGTGCATCACGGCGATGCGGTCGCTCAGGGAGAGGATTTCTTCCAGTTCGGTCGAAACGTAGAGGATGGCCGCGCCGCGCGAGCGTTGGTCGAGAATGCGGTGCTCGACGAACTCGGTCGCGCCCACGTCTAGTCCGCGCGTGGGCTGAGCCGCGAGAATCAGATCCGGCTCGCGCGATAGTTCGCGGGCCAGCACCACCTTCTGCTGGTTGCCGCCCGACAGCGCGCGCGCCTTCACTTCGGCGTGCGGCACGCGGATGTCGAACTCCTTGATCAGCCGGTCGGCGTTCTGCCGGATGACGTCCAGGAAGAGGAATCCGTTGCGGGCGAAGGGCAGGCGTGAGAACAGCCGGGCCACCAGATTCTCGCTCACCGAGAACTCCATCACCAAACCCACCTTCTGCCGGTCTTCGGGAATGTGCGCCAGGTTGAGATCGAGCAGATCGCCGGGTTGGAGATAGGTCGTCATGTGGTCGCCGAGGTTGATCTCGCCGCCGACGACCGGGCGCAGGCCCGCGATCGCTTCGACCAATTCGCGCTGTCCGTTGCCGGCCACACCGGCCACGCCGAGAATCTCGCCCCGGCAGATGTCGAACGACACACCGCCGACGGCGGTCTGGCCGCGATCGTTCATGACCCGTAGGCCGTTCACTTTCAACACCGCCTCGCCCGGCGTCACCGGCGGCTTTTCCAGCCGGAAGAGCACGTCGCGCCCGACCATCATTCGGGCCAGCGAGGCTTTATCGGTCTTCGCCGTGTCAACCGTGTTGACCAGGCGGCCGTCGCGCAGAACCGTCACGCGGTCGCTGATCTCCATCACCTCATCCAACTTGTGGCTGATAAAGATGACTGCGTGCCCTTCGGCCTTGAGGCGGCGGAGGTTGTTGAAAAGGTCGCCGATCTCTTGAGGCGTGAGCACGGCGGTCGGCTCGTCGAGGATGAGCAGGTCGGCGCCGCGATACAGCGCCTTGATGATTTCGACCCTCTGTTGCATGCCCACCGACAGTTGCCACACCCTGGCCGACGGGTCAACCTCGAGCCCGTAAGTTTGCGAAAGCCGCGAGATCTCGCGGCTGGCGGGGCGCAAGTCGAGCAGTGGCTCGCGCGGGGACGGCATGCCAAGCACGATGTTCTCGGCCACCGTCAGCGGAGGGACGAGCATGAAGTGCTGATGCACCATGCCGATGCCGAGCGCGATAGCGTCGCGGCTGCTGCGAAGTTGGACTTCCTGCCCGCGCAGAACGATGCGCCCGGAGTCGGGTCGGTGCAGGCCGTACAGAATGTTGACTAGCGTGGTCTTGCCCGCGCCGTTTTCTCCGAGCAGTGCGTGAATCTCGCCCGACTCGACCTCAATGGTGATCCGGTCATTGGCGACGACGCCGGGGAATATCTTTGTTATTTCCTCCGCTCGTAGAAACGCAGTCATGGATTGAAGCACTCGTGGTCGTCTGACAAGGTGACAAGGTGAAGGGGTGACAGAGTGATCGTTCATTCACCTTGTCACCTTGTCACCCCGTCACCCTATCATTCTTCCCCCGGCACATATGGCACGCCGCTCGCCGCCGGGGCTTTGGAACGCCCGACGCCGAACAGGGCGAGCAAGGTGACGACGTAGGGAAGCATGACGAGGAATTGATAAGGAATATTCACGCCGAAGGCCTGGATGCGCAGTTGCAAGGCGTCGGCGAAGCCGAACAACAGTGAGGCCAGCATCGTGCCGAGCGGCGTCCACCGACCAAAAATGATCGCCGAAAAGGCGATGAAGCCTCGCCCCGCCGTCATCCCTTCTTGAAAGGTGTTCAGGTAACCGATGGAAAGCATCGCGCCGCCTACGCCGGCCAGGATTCCGCTCCACAGCACGGTCAAGTAACGCACGCGGATGACGTTGATGCCGACCGTCTCGGCGGCGCGAGGATGCTCGCCCACCGCGCGGACAGCCAATCCCCAAGTAGTGCGGTAGAAGACAAACGCGACCAGGGCGACGAGGACGAATACGATGTAGACCAGCGGCAGGTGCGCGAACAGAACCGGCCCCACGAACGGAAGATCGCCGAGGCCGGGTATCTTCCAAATAGGGATGGTGGGCGCGGGAGTCTGGCCCTGGCTGAGTCCGATGGCCGCCCGCAGTGCGACACCCGTGAGGCCGAGCATCAGGATGTTCAACCCGACGGCGGCCACGATTTGATTCGCGCGAAAGGTGATGACGACGACGGCGAACAGGGCCGCGGCCAACAGGCCGGCGACAGCCGCCGCCAGCAAGCCGAGCCACGGGTTGCCGGTCTTGAGGGCGACGAGGTAGCCCGCCAGCGCGCCGCCGAGCATCAGGCCCTCCAAGCCGATGTTGATCACGCCGGCGCGTTCGCACATCAGCCCACCCAGCGCCGCAAACAAGAGCGGCGTCGCCAGGCGTAGTGTGGCGTAGATCAAATCATTGGACCACAGCAACTGGCGCAGGGTCTCGAACATCGCTGGTTTCCGCGCGCGCCGGCGCAACCCGGCGGACACTAAAGTGTTGAACGGCTGTGCCGGCCACCATGAACAGCACAGTCAGGCCTTGAATGACGTAGACGGCGACGACCGGCAAGCCCACGGCGGTCTGCATTGAATTGGCCCCCGTGCGGAGCGCGCCGAAAAAGAGGGCGGCCAGCAGCGTGCCGACCGGGTGGAGTTGGCCGACGAGCGCGACGGCAATCGCGTCGAAGCCCCACCCCGGCGAGAAGCCCTCCAGCAAACGATACTGCACGCCGGTGATTTCGACCGCGCCCGCGAGTCCGGCCAGCGAACCGCTCAGCGCCAGCGAGATCACGGTGATGCGCGTCACGCGAATGCCGGCATAGCGGGCCGCCTCGGCGTTATAGCCCACCATGCGCAGGCGATAGCCGAGCGTGGTGTGAAAGAGCAGAACGTAAACTACGGCCGCCGCCGCCAACGCCAAAGCGAGGCCGAGGTGTAGGCCGGTGCCGGGAAGTATTATCGGCAGGCGCGCCGTTTCGGCGACCGCTCTTGATTGGAAGTTCCATCCCGATTCGCGCATGGGGCCGTGAACCAGATAGCTGACAAAGGCAACGGCTATGTAGTTCATGAAGATGGTGACGACCACCTCGTTGAAGCCGCGCGTGGCTTTGAGGTAGCCGGGGATCGCGCTCCACAGGAAGCCGCCCAGCATGCCCGCCAGCAATGCGACGACGAGGTGGATGCCCGACGGCAACTTGAGATAAACACCGGCGAGCACGGCCAACAGCGCGCCCATGTAAATCTGCCCCTCCGCACCGATGTTGAACACGCTGGCGCGGAAAGCGAGGACGATCGCCAACCCGGTAAGCATTAGGGGGATTGATTTGAGCAGGGTGGTCGCGGTCTGCCCTCTGTTGCCGATCGCGCCCTTGAAGAGCTCGGCCGGCGCCGACGCCGATCAGGATCACACTGCCCACCAAGAATGGAAGGGCCACGGCCCAGATCGGCATTGCCCAGACCAAGGCTTGCCCCAGTGTGATGCCTCCGGGCCAGGAGGCGCGCCGCAGGAAATCGAGTTTCATAAGACCGTGGTCGGACAACCGGGCTGTCATTAGACCGACGGCTTCCCACCTAGGCGGGAAGCCGTCGGAACGACTTGGCCGATACCGGTGTCGTGCCTCGAACGACTAGCCCTGAATCTCCGGCAGTTTCACCTTTCCGTCCTTGACGTCCTGCACCGCTTGCTTCACGGCGGCCTGGGCGTCGGCGGGCACCATCGCGCCAAAGCCCGAGATGTCCGAGATGCCTTCTTTGAAGCCGACCGTGAAGTTGCCGCCCTTGAACGTTCCGTTCTCGATGCTCTTCACGGCGTCTTGAAGCAGCACGTCCACGCGCTGGACGATGCTCATGGCGACGTTGTCAGGGGCGAGGTGCGCCTGATCGCGCGTCCAGCCGATGACGAGAACGCCGCCCTTTTCCTTGGCCGCCTGGATCGCGCCGACGTTGGCGTTGTCGCCGTTGGCGAGGATGACGTCCACGCCACTGGAAATCTGCGCGAGCGCCGCTTCCTTGGCCTTGGGGATGTCAACCCACGATCCGGTGTACGCGGCTACCACGCTGGCGTCGGACTTGGCTTCCTTGAGAGCCATCTCATAGGATTGCTCGTCGGCCTTGATGGTGGGGATCTCAACTGCGCCGACGAAGCCCCACTTGCCAGCCTTCGAGAGTTTCGAGGCCAGCACGCCCGCGATGTACCCGCCCTCACCGGGCTTGAACACATACGAGGCCAGGTTGTCCCCAGTGGCGATGCCGCCGATCTGGACGAAGTGAACGTTGGGATACTTCTTGGCGGCGGCGGCGAGCGCGTCGCCGTACTCGAAGCCGTGACCGATGACCACGTTGAAGCCTTGATTGACGTACGAGTCGATGTCGGACGCCTGATCGGCCTGGGCCACCTGCTCGGTGTTGGCGACTTCGTAACCCTTGGCCTTCAACGACTGAAGACCTTCGTAAGCCGTCTGGTTCCAGCCCTCGTCGTTGATCGGCCCGGAAGTGAGCATGGCGATCTTGAGTTTGGGCGCGGCGGGCGCGGCTGTGGTGGCAGCCCCGCCACAGGCCGTCAGCGCCAGGCTCAACAGCAAGATGGCCGTAGTGAGATACCAAAAGCGTTTCATCTGAAAATCTCCTCCGTAGTTGCTGGATGCAGTCGCGCGGCGCGAACTGCAAGGTTGGCTTTCACAGATGCTTGGCGAAGTCTTTTCAGTTCCGCAATACCTGACCTCCTTCTCGCGCGTCGAGCGCCGCCAGCCAACTTTGCGCTTCCGGGTCTTCGATGGGCATGACTCGACCGCTAATGCCATCGGACAGCGGCGAGGCCAAAAACAGAATCAATCGCGCGGGCTGCTCCGGGCGGAGCAGACGTGCCTGTTGTTTGGCCTCTTGATAATAGCGCCACACGTCGTCGCCAATGCGCTCGCGCGGGACGGCGCGTATCTCAGCGTGCATCGCCGTGTCTGTCTGCCCTGGGTAAATGGCGTTGATATGAACGTTCGTGCCTTGTAATTCGACTGCCAACGTCCGAGTCAGATGATCGATGCCGGCTTTCGACACAGCGTAGGCCGAGAATCTGGGGAATACTCTACTCGCAATCAGCGAAGAAAGCAAGACGATTTTACCACGCCCGCTGGTCAACATGGCGCCCAGAACGGCGTGCGTGGCGTTGAAAGTTCCCAGCAGATTGATCGCGATGTTCCTTTGCCACTCGGCGGCGTCGGCTTCGGCCATCAGCCCGATCGGCGCGACGACGCCCGCCGTGTTGACGAGAATGTCCACCGAGCCGAAGGCGTCGAGCACGGTTCGCACCCCGGCGTCCACCGCTTCCCACTCCGAAACGTCGATCGTCAGCGGCAGGGCGCGGCGGCCCGAGGCTTCGATCTCCGTCGCCACCGCTTCGACGTCGGCGCGGGTGCGCGCCGCGACCGCGACGTTCGCGCCTTCGGCGGCCAGCGCAATTGCCGCCGCGCGCCCGATGCCGCGCCCGCCGCCGATTACCAACGCGGACCGGTCTTCAAGCAGCATGGATTACCCTATCGTTCCCCACGTATATCGCGCGACCAGCGGCTGGCCCTCGGCAAAGCGCGTCGGGCGTAATGGGTGAAGCACATGCACGGTGGCTTCGTCACCTGCGATCAGCGCCGCCATGGATTCACCTACCGCCGGAGCAATCTTCATCCCCGCGCCGCTGAAGCCTGTTGCGCAGTACAGGCCGTCCAACGGAAGAGGACCAAGAAGCGGCTGGCCGTCGGGCGACATCGTTACCGGGCCGCTCCATCCTTTGCGAAGTTCACCTCGCTCCATGCCCGGGTAGCGCGCGACCAGCCGCTCCCACACCCACATTCCGTACACCATCGGCGGCGTGCCGCATTCGTCGCCGGTATGGATGTTGTCGTAACCCATCGTCAAGTCGAGTGAGCCGCACACGGTCAGTCCGCCAGTTTCGGGGCGAGCGTAAACGAAGTTGATCGCGTCGAAGACGCTCGTTCGTGGCGAGGCCTCCGCAGGGCAGGCGAGGAGCGCGACCGAATGACGCTGGGCCTGCAGCGGTAGATCGATCTGGGCGGGCCGAAGGAAATCCGCGCACCACGGCCCGGCGGCGACGACCACCGTAGCGGCTGCGATCTCACCCGATTTGGAGCGCACTCCGGTCACACGATC
>JACQED010000374.1 GCA_016200785.1 Chloroflexota bacterium | reverse complement strand
TAGTTGATCTGCGACTCGTTCCGCCATTCCACGCCGACCGGGCTTGCGCCGGTGCGCACGATCACGCCCTCGGACTCGTTCGACGGCGGCACCTTCGCGCCGGCGCTGTAGTGGTCCACAACGTCGACGAAAACGTTGGCGATGAATTCGTAGTTGGCGCCGGCTTGCAGGCCGTTCACGTCCTGCGACAGGGCGGAGTACAGCGGCGCCCAGGGCTTGAATAGCTTGAAGGTGAAGTTGCCGTCGAGGAAAAATTGCGACCGCTCCTCGACCGGCGCGTCCTGAATGTACCACACCACTGTCTCGGGCCGGCGCGCAATGTAGCCGTCGGCGATGCCGGGGAAGGTCGTGCCGTCGAGATAGTGAGCGCGCCAGCCATTAGGCACGGCCAGTTCGGGAATGCCATCTTGATGAAAGTAGCCGCCCTCGAAGCCGGGGTTGACGAGCAGATTCGTCCGGGCTTGAGCGGACTGGGGGAGGAGCAAAGCGCCGATGAACAGGGTTTGCAGAATCCGCTTGATCATATCGTTTATGGAAGTTGCAAGGTTCGTACCGTGCGGCAAAAAGAAAGCGCCGAGATTTCTCTCAGCGCTCCATCCTCGCCGTCACGGGCGCGAACGTAGTAGCGTGAAGAGAGCGACTATGACAGCGGTTTGGCCGATCCAGAAAGCAAACATCCACCGGATCAAATCCGAGCGGTTGCGCGCCAATTCGACTCGCAACCCTGCGACTTCCTCGGTGATACGCTTGTCGAGGCGGGCTTCAATCTGGTTCATACGTTCGCTCAAGCGCACCTCGACCTGACCGAGGCGCTCATTCAAGCGCACCTCCACGGCTCCGATCTCCTGGGCGAGGCGGCGCTCGAATCGCTCCTCGGCGATCTTGATGACATTGTCGCCCACGGAATCGTCCGCAGCGTTTATGAGGGCGACCAGGTTATCGGTCGCCTCTTCTCCCAATCGCTGGCGCAGCGGCGCGGGCACGGTCAGTACAGGCATCGCATTTCTCCTTCACACAGCTGACCGTATTGTACAGCAAGGCCTGGAAGGTGGCAATTCCGGCGTCCCATCAAGGACGCCGTTCCGCCGCAGTCCACCACGCTTTCAGTTTGTCGCGGCTCGTCAGCAGATAATCCCGGTCGGGCGAGAAGACTTCGAGGGTGATGGTGCCGTCGTAGTTGCGCTTGCGCAGACTGCCGACGATCTTCGGCCAATCCACCCCGTTGCGCGCGCCGCCCAGCGGGGCGTGCAGGTCGCCCTTCCCGTCGTTGTCCGACATGTGAATGTGCGCCAGCCGGGGGCTGAGGTCGGCGTCCCACAAGTATTCTTCGGTCAGATTCCGCGCGATGCCGATATGCGCGTGGCCCACGTCGAGCAGAAGCCGCAGAGCCGGGACGCGTCGAAATAGATCGCGCAGAATTTTCAACTGATCTTTGTTCTCCGGGCTGTTCTCCAGCGCGACGGCCACACCCGCGCCGGCGGCGGAGTTGCAGAGCGCGGTCAGCAGGCCGGCGTACCATAGCACCGTGTCGTCATGCGAGAAGAACGGCGGCGCGCCGAGGTAATGAACGGTGAGCAACGGCGCGCGCAGGTCGGCGGCCAGTTGGAGGGCGCGCAGGAGTTCGGCCAACGCGGCGTCTTGAATTTTTCGCGAGGGGTTGTCGTACGGCAAATAGGGCGACGTGTGAACGACGACGCCGAGGCCATAACGGTCGAGCGCCTGCCGCACGGGGGCAGGCGCTACGTCGGACGCATCGGCTTTGGGAGGCTCAATGGCCAGGTCGGCGAAGTCGAAACCTTGCTCGCCCAGCCAAACGAGTTGGGGAATCAGCTCTTCACGCGGGTTGGTCATCGCCCCGATTTTCATCGGCAGCGGAGGGCAACTATGCGGCGCCTTTCTCGCCTTGTCGCTCGAGGACCTTTTCGACGCTGTCGAGCAGTTCTTGCGGGCCGAAGGGTTTCGTGATGTAGTCGTCCACCTTCGCGATGTGCAGGCCGAGCACCTTGTCGATGCTCTGGGCCTTGGCCGTGACGACGATGACCGGGATGGTCTTCATCATCTCGTTGGCTTTCATCTGCTGGTAGACTTCCCAGCCGTCCATGTCGGGCATCATCAGGTCGAGCAGGACGAGATCGGGCTTGTCGCGCTCGATCGCGTCCAGCCCTTCCCGGCCGCCGTTGGCCCCGGTGACGAGGAAACCTTTGCGGCTCAGGATGAGCTTGACGAGGTCGATCATCTCCGGTTCATCTTCTATGCAAACGACGCGTTTCTGCAATTCGGCCATTCGGGCCTCCTACAAGTTTTTCAGCAATGGATGGCTGTAGTGTACCAATAGACCAGCCGGAGCGCAAGCGGGCAAAAGCAGCGAGAAGGAAGGCGGAGGCGGGGAACCCGCCGCACGGTCAGCGGCAGAAGTCTCGCACGACTTCGTAGAAAACAGGCAGTCCCCACGCCAAACCTTCCAGCGGCACGCGCTCGTCATGGCTGTGAAACCAACTGCGAATATCGTCGCCCGGCCTGAGGTCGAGAGGCGAGAAACCGTAGGTCTGGATGCCCAGCGGAGCGACGCACTTGGCATCCGTCGCGCCGCTCATCATGTACGGGACGACGACGGCATCGGGCGCGTGACGGCGCAGGCCGGCGACCATCGCGGCATACAGCGGCGTATCGAGGCGCGCTTCGAGCGGCGGTGATTCTTGAAGGACTTCGATCTCGATACCCTTTCCGAGAACGGGGCGGAGTTCTTCCAGAAACATCCCGGTGGTGAAGCCCGGCAGCGTGCGCCCGTCAATCAGGGCCTCGGCCTGCGACGGGATGACGTTGTGCTTGATACCGGCCTGCAAGCCGGTGGGCGTGGCCGTGTTGTGCAGTGTCGCGTAGACGGCGATGCGCTGACTCTCGTCGGGGATGGCGCGGCGCAGAGCCAGTCGTTCGAGAAACGGATTCTTCAACAGCCGCACGCCCGGCCCGGCCACTTCCGCGAAACCGTCGAGGAATCCGCTGGCCGCCGCCGTGAGGTGAAAGGGCAGGCCGCGCCGCGCAATCCGCTCGACGGCGCGCGAGAGATGGGCAACGGCGTTGTCGTCGTGCGGCATCGAGGCGTGGCCGGGCTTGCCCTTTGCCCGCGCCTTCAGCCAGACCGTCCCCTTCTCCGCCGCCTGGAGCAAGAAGACGCGACGGCCCTTCACGTAAACCGGATAGCCTCCGATCTCGCTCAAACCGTACTCGGCCCGTATCAGATCGGGATGATGGCGGGCAATCCACGCGATGCCATAGGAACCGAGATGCTCCTCGTCGGCGGTCGCCGCGAAGATCACGTCGCGCGCCAGCGATTCGCCGCATCGCTTCAGCAGCAGAAAGGTCACGAGTTGCATCGCGACCGTCCCTTTCATATCCACCGCGCCGCGCCCATAGAGGTAGCCACCGTGAATTTCGCCGCCGAACGGCGGATAAGTCCAGAACTGCGGCTCGACGCCGACCACGTCGGTGTGGCCGAACAGAAGCAGCGGCGGCGCGTCTCCCCGGCCCTTGAGTCGGGCGACGACGTTGCCCCGCCCCGGCGCGGACTCGAGCACCACCGGCTCGATCCTTTCGGCGCGCAGGACGCCGGCGATATACTCGGCGGCGACGATCTCGTTGCCGGGCGGGTTTGTCGTATCGAGTCGGATCAAGGCCTGCAGGTGGCGGATTAGTTCGTCGGTGGCGGCGGGCCAGTTTGGGAGAGAGGGCATAGACTCCTTGAAGAACGGGAACTGAAGGAAACAGGGAACTGAGGGAACTGGACTCTTCAGAAGCATGGCAAGTATAAGCTGGGTCAGCGCGAAGTCAATCGCGTGATGTGATGTATAATCCCAATTGCCAGTTGCGAATTGCCGACCTCCAACTCAAATCCCCAATTACCAGATGACCTTCGCTCAGCCCGGCGACCTCGTCCAACTTGTCGGCAAAGACCAGAATTACTTTCTCGTGACGTTGACTCCCGGCGGCGTGTTGGAGACGCATCGGGGGATTCTGAAATTCGACGACCTCATTGGCCGCGAAATGGGCAGCGAAGTGCTCACTCACCTCAGCCACCCCTTCTATCTTCTCTCGCCCTCGACCGACGACTTGATCCGCGACCTGCGCCGTAATTCGCAAATCCTGTATCCAAAAGACCTCGGCTTCATCCTGCTGAAGATGGCAATTGGCTTAGGCCAGACCGTGCTGGAGGCCGGGACGGGATCGGGCAGTCTGACTTTGACGCTGGCTCAGGCCGTCGGCCCGACCGGGCGCGTGATCTCGTACGACCAGCGCGAGGACATGCAGAAATTGGCGCGCAAGAATCTGGAGCGCGTTGGGCTGGCCGACCGCGTGACGCTCAAACTGCGCGACATCGCCGAAGGTTTCGACGAAGCCGAGGCCGACGCGTTTTTCCTCGACGTGCCGAATCCGTGGGATTACGTCGGCCAGGTGCGGCGCGCTCTGCGCGGCGGCGGCTTCTTCGGCTGTCTCGTTCCCACGACGAATCAGATCAGCAACTTGCTCGTCGCGTTGAGCCGCGAGGCCTTCGCCTTCCCCGAAGTGTGCGAGATTATTCAACGGCATTACAAGCCGGTAGCCGACCGTTTGCGCCCCGAGGATAGACTGACAGCCCACACGGGGTTCTTGATTTTTGCGAGACCCATAATCAGATGATTGCTGATTGTTGATTTCTGATTGCCGATTGGAGTTCTCCAAATCTGCAATCTACAATCTCAAATCAGCGATGGAGAGAGGAGTTTCCCCATGTTCCGCCGCCGCCCTCGTCGTCCCTTCCGTCGAATGATTCGGCCCCTCGGCCCCGGATTCTTCGGAGGGCCGCTTATGCCCGGCAGGGGGCTGGGCGCGAGGCCGATGCAATTGCTCGAACGCGCGAATCAATTGATGGCCTCCGGCGAGTATGACGAGGCCGCCGACATCTTTGGCCAACTCGCCGACGCCGCAGAGGAGCACGACATGCCGAAGCGCGCCGCGCACCTGCACCTCCAAACCGCCCGCGCGCTTCTCGAGCTCGGCGAACCGGACGACGCGCTGGCGCGTGTGAAGCGCGGATTGGGATTGTTCGCCGCAATCGGCAAGACGCGCAGAGTCGCGCAGTTGGTTCCGCGAATCGTCGAGGAGTTTCGCGCCAGAGGCTTCAATGCGCAGGCCGATGCGGTGGCGGCCCTCACGCCCCAGGCCCTCACGCCCCAGGCCCTCACCCTCCACACCCTCACCCCCCAGCCCCCTCTCCCAAAGGGAGAGGGGGAGAGGAGGAGGGGAACGCTGCCCGCGAAGTGCCCGCACTGCGGCGGCGCGGTGCGCTCCGACGAAGTCGAATGGATCGACGCGACCAGCGCAGAGTGCGATTATTGCGGATCGGTGGTAAAGACTGAGTAGTGTGAGAAGGAGACTTTTCAAATGCAAGCAATTCGTATTCACGAATTCGGCCCGCCGTCTGTCATGCGTCTCGAAGAAGTGCCCGACCCGCAGCCGGGGCCGGGGCAGGTGCTCGTCCGATTGCGGGCGGCAGGCGTGAACCCGGCGGACACCTACATTCGGAGCGGCAACTATTCGCGCCTGCCTGACAAGATGCCTTACACGCCCGGCGGCGATGGGGCGGGCGAGATCGCCGCGATCGGCGAGGGTGTGACGGGCGTCAAAGTCGGCGACCGGGTTTACCTTGACGGCATCGCCTCCCAACTTAGCGGGACGTATGCTCAATTCACCATCGCGAGTGCGGCGGGCGTTCATCCACTGCCGAGCCGACTGTCCTTCGAGCAGGGCGCGGCCATCGCCGTCCCGTACGCCACGGCTCATTTCGCCCTCGATTACGCCAATGCCAGAGACGGCGAGACGGTGTTGGTGCACGGCGCGAGCGGCGCGGTCGGCACGGCGGCAATCCAACTAGCGTTGGCGCGCGGGACGAAAGTGATCGGCACCGCCGGCAGTGAGCGCGGCAAGAAACTCGTGATGGAGCAGGGCGCACGGCAAGTCGTGGAGCACGGCAAGGCCGGTGTCGTCGAGAAAGTGATGGAACTGACGGGCGGGAAGGGCGTTGACGTGATATTGGAAATGCTGGCGAACGTCAATCTTGGCTTCGACTTGAAAATGTTGTCACCCGGCGGGAGGGTCATCGTGATCGGCTCGCGCGGCAATGTCGAGATTACGCCGCGCGACGCCATGAATCGCGAGGCGACGATTCGCGGGATGCTGCTGTGGCATGTTCCGCACGACGAACAGCGGCGTGCTCTTGAGTCTATGGCGGACGGTTTTCAGAGCGGCCAGCTCAGCCCGGTCGTCGGCCCGACGTTCCCGCTGGCGCAAGCGCCCGCGTCGCACGAGGCCGTCCTCGCGCCGGGGCACTATGGCAAGGTGGTGTTGACGATAGATTGAGATGCGGATTGAACCGCGAAGACGCCAAGAGCGCGAAGGCCTACTAATTTCTTCTTCGCGGCCTTCGCGCCTTCGCGGTGAAGATCTCGATGATTTCGTTTCTAGAGACTGTTCGCGCCCGGCTCGCCTCCCGCCCGCCGCGCACCGTTGCCGAATGGGAGGCGCGGCCGGCGGCGGTGCTGATCCCGATGTTCGAGAAAGACGGCGCGTGCACTTGCTGTTCACCGAGCGGACGCACGACGTCGAAGATCACAAGGGGCAGGTCGCGTTTCCTGGCGGGCGTGCCGACGAGGGCGACGAGTCGCGCATTGCGACCGCCCTGCGCGAGACGGAAGAAGAGATCGGCTTGCGGCGCGGCGATGTGACGGTTGTCGGCACGCTCGACGAACTGCTTACCGTCACGCAGTACCGTGTCACGCCGGTCGTCGGCACGTTTGGCTGGCCGTACGAATTCAAAGCCAGCCGGGCCGAGATCGCCTCCATCTTCGACGCGCCACTGGATTGGCTGGCCGACCCGGCCAATCTGGAAATCAAGTCCTACCAGTCGCCGATGGGTGGCCTGCAGGTTCCCGTCTACTATTTCCACTACGGCGGTCACACCATCTGGGGCGTGACCGCGCGCATCGTCCTTAGTTTTCTGGAGGCGATTGGGATGAGAAAATAAAAAGGCGAGCCTCTCGGACTCGCCTTGTAATCCCTCTGCATTGGGATTTTGAAGTTGGGAGTTGGGATTTGCCTGTCCCTACTTCTTCTCTTCCTCGCCCTCTTCTTCTTCCTTCTTGCCCTTCTCGATCACTTCCACTTCGGGCGCCACGGCCAGAGGTTCGACCGGGACGACTTCCTCGGCGGCCTGATGCGTGATGCGCGCGATCAATTCGTCCGGCTCGCTCAGGACTTTGATCGTCTTCGGGACATCAACGTCGCGCAGATGAATCGTGTCGCCCACGGCCTTGAGGCCGCTCAAGTCCACGTCGAGGCCGCTGAGGATGTCACCCGGCAGGCATTCGACGTCGATCTCGGTGATGCCGTGAACCAGCACGCCGTCGGTCGTGGTCGCCGGGGCAGTGCCGACGAGATTGATCGGCACGGTGATCCGGATCGTGCGATCCATGGCTACCTTATAAAAGTCAACGTGCATCAGCGTGCCCCGGATGGAGTCGCGCTGGATTTCGCGCACCAGAGTCTTGTGCATCGCGCCGTCCACGGTCAGGTCGATCAGGTGCGTGCCGGTCAGACGCGACAACGTGCGGCTGGCATCGCGCTGATCGAGTTGGATCGGCAGGGGATCAGTCTCCGGCCCGTAAAGCACGGCGGGCAGTTTTCCCGCGCGCCGCAGTGCGCCGACCTGTTTGCCGGTCACCGTCCGATTGTTGGCAGTCAAAGAAATAGTCGTAGCCATCTTGCCCTTCCCAAAATTGTGTCACCGCTAGCCTCGCCGCCCCGGCAACAGCCAGCGGACGAGGAAAAACAAGCCAATCACCGCGCCAGCGGCCAGGCCGGCCAAAAGCGCGCCGCGCGTGTCGAGCACCGTTTCCACGTTTCCCTCAACCGACTGGGCCAGCGTGATCAGCGAACGCGAATGATCGGCGGTCACGCGCCGCGCGATCACGACGCCGGCGCCGGCGTTCGTCACCGAGGCGCGATCGGCGATGGCGACGCCGACGAGGCCCGATTCCACTTCGATGGACTCGGCCCGCGCCGCGAAAACGCCTCCCTGTTCCACGTCCATCGTCTGCGTCTTGACGACGTTTGCGCCGCCCTGATGGATCGAAACGTGCTCGGCGTTGACGATGTTCGCGCCGCCCTGGTAAATCTCGACCTCGTTGGCGCTGACGGATTCGACGCCGGACTGGTTGATGCTGAGAACGTCGGCCTCGATGTGACTCGCGCCGTCGTCGTTATCTCCGCCGGTTATTTCGGGCGGGAGGTCGGGGTGATCGTGGTCGTGTTCGGTCATCGCGATTGAGACAAACGAAAAGGCGGCTACCCGTCTTGCTCATGGGCTACCGCCCCACGAATGCGGCGAGATTCTACCCGATAGTGCGCGAATCGTCAAACGGCACGGAGGGTGGTGATTGGTAATTGTAAATTGGGATTTGGCCTTCGTTCCCTCATTGTTCATTGTTCATTGTTATGCTACCATTCCCCCATGCGCCGTCCCCCGCTTCAAGTTTCGCACCTCATGTTTCGCGCTTCACGTTTCCCGCCTCACGCATTCCGTCTCCCGCCTCACATTTCACGTTTCACGCTTCACCTGGCCCTGGCTCTTTCCCTCAGCGCCTGCGCCCCAAGCGCCACCCGGGCCGGCCCGGTCAACGTCAGCATCACCGCCGATGGGCAGACGCAGACCGTCACCACCGCCGGGCCGACTGTGCGCGAGGCGTTGGCCCAGGCCGCGATCGCGCTCGGCAAAGACGACAAGATCATGCCGCCGGAGTTCACCGCCGTCGGCGAAGGGCTGGCGATCAAAGTCATCCGCGTCACCGAGAAGCTCGACGTCGAGCAGACCGTCCTGCCCTTCGAGCGGCAGACGGTTAAGAACGAGGGACTGCCGGAGGGAGAAACCCGCTTGCTGCAAATCGGCGTCAACGGCGTGCAGGAGACGACGTACCGCACCGTCTACGAAGACGGCGTGCAAGTGTCGCGCAGTGTCGTGCGGCAACACGTCGTCGTCGATCCGGTGCCGGAGATCGTGATGATCGGCTCGCAAGCCTCCTTCGTCGCCGTGCCCGTCGCCGGCAATCTCGTTTACCTGTCCGCCGGCAATGCCTGGGTCATGCGCGGCACGAGCGGCAGCCGCCGCCCGTTGACGGTCTCCGGCGATCTCGACGGGCGCGTGTTCGCCACCACCGGCGACGGCGCGCTCCTGCTCTTCACTCGCGTCATCAGCTACACCCAAGCCACGCCGGCGTTCAATTCGCTGTGGATCATCAACGCGCGGACGGAGGGCGCGAAGCCGGTGGACGTCAAGATCGGAAACGTGCTGTGGGCGGCGTGGTCGCCACGCCTGCCGGACAAACCCGGCGACCCGAACGCGAGCTACACTTTCGCCTTCTCGACCGCCGAGCCGCGCCCGACCGCGCCGGGATGGCAGGCCAACAACGATCTCCTGCTCGCCGACGTTGATGCGAGCGCGGCCGTTCACGGTTCCCGCCGTCTCATGGGATCGTCGTCGGGCGGCGTCTATGGCTGGTGGGGCACGACGTTCGCCTGGGCCCCCGGCGGCGCGGCGCTGGCCTATTCGCAAGCCGACAGCGTCGGCGTGGTCGGCCTCACCGACGTCGTCACTCCGACGTTGAAGCCGCTCACGACGTTTCCCGTTTTCCAGACGTACAGCGATTGGGTGTGGACGCCGACCGTCGCCTGGTCGCCGGACGGGCGATTTGTTTACACGGTGGCCCACAGCGTGCCGGTCGCGTTTGAGAAACCCGAGGACAGCCCGGCGTTCGACGTGACGGCGGTGGCGAGCGACGGCGCGTATGCCTCGCCGCTGGCCGCGCAGAGCGGCATGTGGGCCGCGCCCATGCCCGCGCCCGCCGCCGAGGCTTCGGGAGTGTATCGCGTTGCGTACCTTCAAGCCATCACGCCCCTGCAAAGCGTGAACAGCCGTTATTATCTCGCCGTGATGGATCGCGACGGCAGTAACGCGCGCCGACTCTTCCCGCCCGAGGGCGAGATCGGCCTCAACCCGCAAACGGTGGCGTGGTCGCCCGACGCGAAGGCCATTGCCGTGATCCGCTCCGGTAACTTGTGGATCGTTGACCTCACGACCGGCGGCGCGCAACAACTCACGGCGGACGGGCAGGCGTCGAATCCGGTGTGGTCGAAGTGAGGGGAGTGTTAGGTGGCCAGTGTCAGGTGTCAATCGGCGGGGTTTCAAATCACGAATGACACGAATGGACGAATAGCACGAATGGGACGATATTCGCGTCATTCGTCCATTCGCGCTATTCGTGATAAGCAGTTCGGCGGCGCGGCATGAGACGATTCGTCGTCAGCACCCTCGCCCTGCTCATCTCCCTCTCGGCCATCTCCGCCATTCTCCTCCGCCGCGCGAACGAGACGAGCGGCGCGACGATCGGCCTGCCCGACCCGGCTCTCGATCCGCGCCCGAACAACACCTTCGCGGTCAACGTCGCGC